>JABJBS010000080.1 GCA_018668695.1 Deltaproteobacteria bacterium | reverse complement strand
TGAATTACTTGCTCATGCGCACGCATGTGATCTGGACTTTGCAGCTTTCCATCCATGCACACCTTTTCCGGGAACGCCGCTCTTTGACGAGGCCAAGGAGCAAGGCTGGCTAGAGGTTCACGACTACTCCCAGTACGATATGTTTTATCCCATTATGCAAACTGAAACGCTTAGCCGTGAAGAAGTTGCCCGTTGGACTACTTGGTGCCAACAAAATTTTGTTCTGAAGAGACCACTTCGCTATGCCAGTAGAATGTTTTCAACGCACCCTGTTAGGCGCAGGCTTCATTGGTGGTTTTTTCTATCCATTAACCGCGTGATGATGATGCAGGTATGGAATGCGGCCAGAGGTAAAGAATCTTTTCAGGGCTTTGCTGGGGTTAATAAGCTTTGGCGGCCAACGTGGTATGAGCATTAACTCTTAAGCCATCCCATAACACTGCCCGTTAAGCCTACAACATCACCAAGATCACCAGTTTTAAGCCTCGTCACGCCTTCACGTATCAAGCGGCTAGGGCGCATGTAGAAACGACGATACATTTTTCGCTGCCAGACTTTCAGCTCCTCAATATGAGGACCCGTAGGCTCACCGGGAGTTACAGGCAGCACTTGGTTTTGTTTATCCCACGGTATTCCTGGGCGATGTTCAGCCAGATTCAATGCCACGTAATCAAAGTTAAACCGGTGAATATTCGCATAGGTCTCGCTTAGGGTTTCCTCGGTTTCACCGGGAAGTCCCAAAACAAGATGGGCTGTCACTTCAATTCCATAACGATGGCAAAGCTCAATGACTCGTATGTTGTGTGCGTTGGAAATCGCCTTGCCATTATCTTTACGCAAGGTCTGGCTCAGGGTTTCCACACCAATCTGAACATGCTTGCAGCCGGACTTTGCCGCCAAAGCAATAAGCTTTTCTGGTGCTGGCTTCGCGGTCATAAAGGCTGCCCAGGGTATCTTAAGATTCGCAGCTACCAGCTTTTCCATCCAGGCACATGCGTGTTCAATATTGCCGTTTATCATGGCATCGCGCACATAGACGCTGGCTGCTCCCGCTAAAGAAGCAGCCTCGAAATCTTGAAGGATACGCTCTGGGTCCCGTAGTTTATAACCGAGCTCGCCCACATGACAGAATTTACAGTGATAAGTACAGCCAAAGCTTGTTAGTACACTGGCCGTGGTGTGAAAGCCTGGGTAGGGTAAGCGATAGTCTTTAAACGCAAATACGGGTTTTTGGCTCTTCGGATAATCTAAAGGTAGAGAACGTAGCCGCTTAGCACAGGCATGAATGTCGCCGTCAAAGCTAGTGAGTGCAGGCTCGACAGGAATGTCATTTAAAATACTTTGGGCAAGGCCATCAACAGCAAAGTCTGTGAGAATCCAGTCCATCCACTGCCGAGCTTCTTCAAAATACCTGGTGCGAAACCTTAAGAAATCCCCGGTGCCAATAATACGTAGCACGCCCATTTTGCGAATGGCCTCGCAAATTATTTTATCTGACGGCCACGAACGGGTGGAAGTCAGCATGAGCACATGAGTTGGCTTAAGCTCTTCAATTTGTTTCAAAGTGGCTTCTTGTGAAAGACCTTGTGCAATGGCGTCAAGTGCGCTCGTTTGAATGCCGTGGTCACGAAGCCACAAGGCTTGGATCTGTAAATCCAATGGCTGCCAGAGATAGGTGCTCTTGGCTTCACTGCTACAATAATGGTCCCGGAATAGCGCCGAGGAAGAAGGTGGGTTCAGAGCTAGGACGTGAGGCTTGGTCATGGCTATTCTTCTCACAATTGCTTAGGCATTGGCAGCCCAATGACGATTCGTTCAAATCGAAGTACATGCATGTCTTCAGACTCGAGACGCAGCGCCGCTTTATCCAAAGCATCATTGAGAATTCTTGTCACCGATTCGGCCTCTTGTGTTCCCGGAGACGGCTTTGTCCAGTTCGGACATCCCACCACAACGGGGCCATCCTGACCATCGCAGCGGTAGTTGCCAAGCGGAGCTGGGCAGGTCGCCATCACGTTTGAGACGTTGCAGGACAAGGGTGCGGTGGCCTCCGGTAAAACAAGAGGTTCAAAGGAAAAGGCGGACTCGCCGATGCCTTGTTTTTTCAAAAGCAATTCCTCTAAACTTGGAGGTGAATCATTGGCTGCACCTTCATCATGATTGACCAGCATGTAGAGTGCGAACGTCACTGATACCATCAACACCACCAATCCTTCGAGTCTTGGATGAATGAGGAATGTAAGTAAGCCAACGAATCCCAGCACACCGAAATACATGAAAATTGAAATCCAGGGTGAAGTACTCTCGAGCGCAAAGCGCATGGTAGAGCGGTAAGGGTCGGAATGCTGCACCGAGAGCGCTGAATCTAACGGAGAATGATTCGTCCATGCCGGTGACGCTTTCTCTAGATCTGCTAAGTCATTTGGCAGACTGAAATAGCAAAAGTGCTTGGTCTCGGCATAAAGTCTTAATTTGGGATTAAAAGGCAAGCACCCACCCATTCCGAGGCGCCGCATTAAAATGCCCTGGGCGCCCATTTGCCGCGCTTGTATGATCCAGTCTTTCATTGGCTCGAGAGGAGGCGGAATCGTGAGGCGCCCTGTAAAATAACTCGCCGAGAAAAAAGGAATTGAAATCAACTTTTCATGATCATCAGGTATCATCTCAGATACATTTTTTAGTTCGTGATAGACCTCGCGCCCTTCACCAGAAACCACCTCACTGCCGCATATGTAGAGTGACACAACAAGCACTGGGACTACCATGAGAAGGGTAAGGGATTGACCGATTCTAAGGCCAAGGGGTTCACCCAGAACCGTAGTCACTCCCGCTAACCCTGCCGCCAAAATCCACGGTAACACAGGCATTAGAAACCTGGCCTCGTGTCCGAGAATCAAAACACCGTGGAAGAGCAAAAAGCCAAGTACAAACAAAGCTGTGAATACTCGTAATTGTGGTTTAGCGATACACCAAATACCAATCGGGGAGAACAAGGCTAGCCCGTAGCCAGACATTTCTAAAAGGCCAGCTTCGCGCATAAAGGACCATTCATAACCCGTTATAATTTTGGTTATATTTACCCATGAAAAACTCAGCATATCCACAATGCCATGGGTTTGTGGCTCCTGAGATAAGGTCGTCGCGGTACGAAAGGCTAGCTCTACCAGACTCCGCTCCCGTAGCCAGTCCAATGTAAGGTAGGGAATCAAAGAACCCTCAGTGGTGGGATGACCCTCCATTAAATTCCAAAGGAGCCGTAGGACAAACGGAAGCGCCAGACAAAAGGCCAAAAGAAAACCTGCCAGGACATCTTTCCCACGTAACTTGTGCCGGGCACAAAAAGCTAGGCTCAAGAGTCCGGCAATGGCGAGAACCACTGCGTTCACTTTAATAAGGAATCCAAGGCCAACCAGGAGACCAAACCAAAGATAGTGTTCCCGGTAAAAAGCGGCCGCGGCAAATAGAAATGAAACTGTCAAAAGCATTTCCACATTGGGGTCCCCGATAAAAACCGCCATAAAACGGGGGTGCAACAAAAGCATAATGGATGTGAGAAGGGCCGCTCTGGATCCAAAGAGCGGTGCTAAGGCAGAGAGGCATGCACGTGGTAGCAGTAAAACTCCGAACAAGAATGGTAGGAGTATCACCAATACTCCGGGACCAAACATCAACTCGAAGAATCCGCAAAGCAGTGTATAAAAATTGAGCCTTCGACCCGCCGGCATGGGCAGTTCAGTTTCGGTAAGAGCGGGGTAGCGTAAATGAGAGTGAACCGCGTTTCCGGTTTCAAGAAGGTTGTGAGCAACTTCGGCATACTCATAGGCATCACCGTCTACCGGCGGGAGGGCCGTGTAGAGTGTGCCATAGAAAACAAACGCACCAATCCCAATTATCCACGCCCAGCGTTTGTGTCGCGGCTGGATGGGATATCCACCTGGAGTAGCTAAAGTGATGGGCCTGTTTTCCACCGTCTACTTATAGTTGGGTATGGATTCCCGAATCAAATCAATTGGTTTGCTCTTTACAGTTAATGCAACAATATTGAGAGCCGTCACGACCACCGCGCAATTTCTTACCCTTGTAGGACAATGCCATAATCGCTTGATTCCACCGGCGTAGGGTCAGCAGCTTGCCGAGAACTATTTACTCAGCAGTCCTTGGCCATGGTTCATATTCAATGAATTCTGGTCACCGCTTGGCAATGGGTGTCTTGTCATACCGGTTGATAAGTGTGTGCTCCAGTGACGTACACTTGGCTATGGGGATCAAGATAGAACCGGATAGTAAAAAGTCGTTGGCGACCGCGGTCTTCGAGCAACTGCGCGATAAAATTGTTCACGGCGATATGGACGCGGGCGAAACCCTACCTTCGGAGAGGCGAAGCCATTGACGGTCTCCGTTATGACTTCCTGCGAATCCAAGGCATTATCGGCTCATCAGAGCAAAAACGTTACGTCAAGCAGATTTTGTATTTTGCCGAGATCTGCCAAGATAACCCCGGCTTCAAACTAATTGTTGAACCGCATAGAACCATGCCCCTCTGTGCCTAAAATAATGACACATGAGAGAAAACAATTTCTTGCAACCGCTTATGAAGGTGCCACCCGTATAAATATGAGTAGAATGGTGAAGTAGCCATCCGTGTCGTCCTAAATCGCCGGATAGACATCCCGGGTGATGTAGGAGACTTTTCCATCGAGAAGATCCGAAAATTCTTTGGCTTCCATTAGGCGGCCAGGATTGATTCCCATTTCTGCGGGGAAACAGAGCATGTTAAAATCCCCACCTTCGAACTTCGTCTCTTGGCCGTTGAAGTTCTTCGCGTGGAATCTTTCGGTACAGTACCAATACGATTTGTAACCGAGGTTGGCGATTTTCGCGATCAGCTGGTCGCCGTATTCCTGATTATTGTTTTCTATAAACAAAAAGGGTCGATGCTTTTGAATGGTTTCCTTTGCGCCTTCCAAAACTTCACATTCCAACCCTTCGACATCGATTTTCATCAGTCTGATGGCGTCAAGATCTCGAATACGCATATGGTCATCGAGTCGCGTAATGCGAACCTTTTCACGCCATTGATCGCCTTGAAAACTACCTTCAGCGCTGTAGCCTTCTACAATCGAATATGAACCGTAGTTCCAGTCTTCAGTGTAATTGCACACTGGGATGTCGACTTCCCCGGTGTGATTGCCGACCGCAAAGTGCTCGGCGAAAACATTAGTGCACTGGTTAAGAGCGCAGTTAGCCGATAATACCTGGTGAATCACGCGCTGGGGCTCAAAGGCTATGACGCGGCCTTTGGGTACCATGCGGGACAAAGCGACCGTATGCATGCCAATGTTAGAGCCCACCTCTAAAACGTTACTGTCTTCCTTGAGTAAATCGCGGAACATGGCCAGTTCCATCTCGCTCCATTCGCCGAAAACGTCGACAAAATTGCTGATCATATCTCCTTGGATGAGAAGAAATTGGCCCCACTTGCATTGTTTAAGGTAAGTCTTCACAACATCGAGTCCGCAAATATAGGTTAACAAAAATATGAATGGCGTCTTGTCAAGTCAACCTTCAACTACAGCACTACAAACATATCCAGGTAAAATTTCAAGGTCAAGTCGGACCTCTTAGCCTCCTAAAAGGGCCTCCTAAAAGGTGCCTCCTAAAAGGTGCCACCCACCTTAATAATCCTCATCGCTTCATCTGGCTTCATCTGCCCTAAAAGGCCCTAAAAGGTGCCACCCACCTTAATATTCCTTATCACTTCATCCCTTTGATTTAAGCTTTATGTTTGAGGTGTGTTTTTAGAAGCTATTTCTGAGCGTCTTACTCAGTTAAACGCAGCTATGCCTTAGCCTATGTTGCATGGCTTGAATCAGGACTATGTAGTCTGCTTAAGCTTCTATTGGAGGCTTAAAGGTTC
>JABJBS010000079.1 GCA_018668695.1 Deltaproteobacteria bacterium | reverse complement strand
GTCGTTGTCCCATGTATAGCTCCCGGTCAGTGACTCTGCTGGCTCCTGAGTATCCACCAAATCGTTACCGGAGCACTGATTGCCGTTTGCAACACTGTCTTTATAAAGCCGCAGTTCAACGCCCGTCGAATGACTTAATGTCCAAGAAGCGCTAATCGATGGGCGTAAGGCATCTTCAGAATCCAAACTTGCGCCGGTGACATATGCGTAATCGAGTTCGCCGAGAGGATAGTTTCGGCTTGCATTGCCCAGTTCAAGTCGCACGCAGTATTGCTGGCCACGAACGTATGGCGCACCGCTCGCTACAAAATCAAAGGGTAAAACAGATGCAGACTCTCCATCCCAGGCAACGCTTTGTGCCTGAATCGGCTCACCGCTACATGTCGCACTCTGGTACAAAAGTAGACGTGAGTTTGCGCCGGCCTGTCCAGTCCATGCCCCGGCGATAGTGAAGCTGGCCGCCGCCTGGTTGATGGTTCCAGACAAATCCTGAATGTTTCCGGGAATGAGATATTCTCTTGCAGCCTTAGCTCCGCCACCATCGTTGAGTTCGAATTGAGCACAATAAGTGCCACCTCTGGTAAAGGGCTGACCTGCGGAGCTGGTAAAGGTTTCCGTTTGCAAAGCAGCCGTATACGTCGCCGCGCGAACCAATACTCCGCCGCTGCAGACTTCCCCATCTCTGACCCCACCGTCGTAGAGCGAAATGGTTAACGGTGTTTCTCGTGAAAGAGAAATATTGGCGCTCAGCGATGGAGCAAGCACATCCGCAAGTTGAAGGGAAGCGGAATCAATGGTTGCAAAATCTAGGCTTCCAAGGCTTTCAGCTACCGCCGTTCCTCCGAGAACAACTCGCCCGCAGTATTCATGCCCACGCTCGATAATCGGGTAGTTCTCAGCCGACACAGTGACGCTTTGGCCACTCTCCTGTAGCGCCGAGATTGCTTGGGTGAAAAAAGCGGCTCCGGAACAATCGGCCGATTTATAAAGCTCGACACTTGAACCAGCGCCCGCAAAGCCAGTCCAAGCTCCGGATACCGTGATGGACATCTCATTTTGGCCAATGGTGCCGGAAACCGAGGGATTACCTGAGCTAATGAATACCGTGGCTGCACTTACACTGCTTCCGCCATCTTGACCTTCGAGAAGCAAACAATAATTCCGGCTTCGTTCCAAAATTGAGTGGTTTACACTGTTTTGCCATTGCCGCGTTCCAGTTGCTGCCGAGGGATGGCTCGTTGTTTCAATCTCTACACGGTTGAGGCCGGCATCAGATGCCGAACATGTATTCCCCGCCGCTACGCTGTTGCGATAAAGCGTGGTTCGTGACGCCGCTGCGTGACTCATCGCCCACTGGCCCGTCAGCAATGGAGTATCTTGCTCGGTCAAAGCCAATTCAAGACTGTCGATGTGCGCGAACTCGAGCTCACCTAAAACCACCGTTCGTGTGGCAAGCCCGAGGGTCAAACGCGCGCAATAGGTTTGGCCACGCGTAAAGTCCCCTGTAAATGTGTGGGGCAAAGCATCGCTGCTCAAGGCATCCCAGCCGATATTTTCGTTGGCAACCGATGCTCCAGTGCACGTCTCATTACCGTAAAGTTCAAGCAGCGCCTCAGCGCCGGCCCTCCCTACCCACGAGCCATCAACGGTAAATGAGCCAGCTGCCGCATCTACCGTGCCGCTCAATGCAACGATGTTATCAGGAATCGTTAATTCGATGGCCGCAGTGTCGCCGTCGGTCTGAGCAACATCCCATTGCATGCAATACGATGTACCTCGAGCAAAAGTTGCCCCAGCCGAGTTAATCCATTCATGGGTTCCTTGCTGAGCCGTATTGTCATTCACGGTCGAGAGCAGCGTTCCGCCCACGCACTGGTCACCGCTTACAACATAATCCCCGCCAAAGAGGCGGCTTGTTACCGGAGCGGGATAGCTTAGCCAATATTTAGACTGCAGAGTTGGCCATTGTGCGTCGTAGACCGTAAATTGATTTGCAGAGAAGGTCGCGAACTCGAGGGTGCCCAAAGTTGCACTCTGAGAAGCATCGCCCAGGACTATCTTGCCGCAATAATCATGACCTCTTAGCACTTCTGGATAATCCGCTGAATCAAATGCTTGGGTCACACCTGCATTTTGATTCCAAGCAATCGGCACCTGGTAAAGCGGCGCCCCACTACAATCGGTATTTCGATAGATTTCCACTGAAGAAGCGGCACCGGCCAAACCCGTCCAAGATCCCACCACATTTACAATCGCTTGCTCCTGACCAAGAGTACCCGTCACGCCAAGGCCCGTGGCCTCAACGACCACATCCCGTGCGACCTTGGAATCTCCGCCATCATTGGTAGACAGATACATACAATACGAGCGCCCACGCTTTAACACATGGCTCGCTAAACTATTCTCCCAAGCCCGCGAAAAAGTATCCGCGGCATCAAGCGTAACAGTTTCCAAAACTGAACCACCCGAGCAACTGTTACCGTCAGCTTGGCTGTTGTCGAAGAGAGTTAGAACGGTCTGAGCTGCATAGCTAAGCCCCCAGCTGGCAGAAATGCGCGGAAGGTTGGCGTCGGTTATATTAAATGTAACATCTCGAAAGCTCGCATACCCGAGTTGGCCTACAAAGACAGTTCTTGAGACCGCACCCAATTGAAGCTTGGCGCGATGATCTACACCTCGCGTGTACTCTTCTCGAAATGAGTATTCAAGGAATTCGGATGCCTGGGATTCCCAACCGATATCGACTTGTTCAATGTGGGCTCCCGTGCAAGTTCCGTTGGCGTAAAGCCGCAGCCAAGCATTGCCTCCCGCATTGCCGGTCCAGCCGCCCCCAATCCCGAATGCACTGGATTCCTGATCAACGTAGGCAGTCAAACCAGTGATATTATCAGGGATTGTATAGTCTCTGGCTGTGACCACGTTCCCGCCGTCAGTGGTTCGGAATTCCATACAATAAGTTCGGCCGCGCTCCAGAAAAATATCTTGGTCAGTGTTATCCCAATGGAACTCGCCGCTGACCTCATCGGGTAATTCCAGAAGCGCTGATACCTCAGTCCCTCCCACACACGTGTCGCCGCTGCGTGTGCTGTTCATCAGCAATCGTGTTGTCACCGCTGAATGGCGTGAGAGCTGCCAAGCAACCGTTAACGTTGGATTATCTGCATTGGACATCGTCAAATTTAAATTCGATATCCGGGCGTAGTCTTCCAGGAGACCAAGGTCACGAGTGACGCGAGCATTACCTAATTCGAGCGCACCACAATAATGCGTATTTCGCGTTAAGCCAGTCGCAGTGGTCCAAGTCTTGGTCTGATTGTTTTGCCTATCGTAGGCAACGGATTCGGAAACCAGAGGAGCCCCTGTGCAACTCGCATTTGCATAAACCAAGAGCCGTGCATCTGCCCCTGCCCGTCCTGTCCAGTTACCAGTTATGGTTAGGGACGCTGCATCTTGGTCCATCGAATAACCCAGCGAGCTACCCGGTGCCGCTAAATTAAAACCATCTGCCGTGGTACTGGCGCCGCCATCATCAACCGTCAGCTCTAAGCAATAGTTGGTACCACGCTCAAGTTCTTGCCAACCTGCACTGTTGGCCCAGGAAGGTGTCTGAGAGGTCGATGCCCCGTAACTCTGAGTCCAAATCTGGGTACCACCCGAGCAAGTATTACCGCCATCACTGCTGGCTTCATAAAGCACGGCGGTATGGGGTGCTGCATGAGTCAGTTGCCAAGCGCCACTGAGGGACGCATTGGTGGTGTTACCATTGAGGCTAAGCGAGGAAATGGATCCAAAGTTTAAACGCCCCAGATCAACGGTGGCCGTTATCTGACCAACCGAAAGGCGCGCACAGTAA
This sequence comes from Deltaproteobacteria bacterium, assembly GCA_018668695.1. Lineage (NCBI taxonomy): Bacteria > Pseudomonadati > Myxococcota > Myxococcia > Deltaproteobacteria bacterium. The sequence continues at coordinate 9,461 of JABJBS010000079.1, read as the reverse complement.
TCGTTTCCTCGGGTCAACCCCGTAAAGGTATGGGAAATGCCACCATTTTGATTCCAAGTTATAGCCTGGGTCCCGACAAAATTACTTCCGCAATTCGCACTGCGGTAGAGTGTAATACTCGAGTCGCCACCGGCATTTCCATCCCACAACGCATCCAGTGTTGCCGTCCCTGCGCCTTGGTCAATCGCTCCAGAAAGCGAAACATTATTATCGGGGATTGTGTATTGCCTTGCCTGTTTATTCAGCCCACCATCGTCTACGGTGAAAAGGATGCAATAGGTTAGACCGCGAACAAGAGGATGAGCTGCGGAACTCTCCCAATCCTTGCTCCCAGATTGAGACGAGCCTGTTTGACTGGTCCCCACCAAGCCCCCGCCTGTACAAGTCTGATTGTTCGTGGTGGTTGAGTTACCATACAGACTCACCGTCACGGGTGCCGCATGGCTTAACGAATAAGTTCCCCGAATTCTCGGTATCGCAGCATTTTCAAGCGCCACACCCACTGCACTCAGAGTGGCATGGTTTAAGCGGCCGAGGTTACTGGTAATCGTTCGTCCGCCCATGACCAGCCGAGCACAATAGTTTTTGTCACGGTCAAGCGTGTAGGTTTTAGAAACGCTGCCGGTTGAGTTCCAAGAAATAACCTCCGTGTGAACCACTGCACCTGTACAGTTTTCCTCAAGAACCAATTCCATCCGCGAGTTGTTCGCAGCATTATCACTCCAACTCGCGGTGATGGTCGCGGTTCCGGCCGCCTGGTCAAGTGTTCCTGACACTGCCGGATTATTGTTGTTAATCGTTCTCGCCGCCGACCGGCGATGGCCCCAATTGTCAAGAACGTCAACCTGCAGGCAATAGGAGCGATCTCGCTCTAATGAATGCCAGCCACTGGTGTTATTGAAGTCGTAGTTCACACTCGCAGCTGAACCGTGGTTAGTATCCTTAATAAGCACTCCACCGTTACAACCGGTACCACTCACACTGCTTCCCATGTAGAGCCGTGAACGTGTTTGCGCTGCCCGGTCCAGGGCCCAGCTGCCTCGAAGTCCGGGTAAAGCAGCATTTTGATTCGTAAGAGTAACCCAGCTCACCTCCGCCGAGTTTTCCCGCTCAAAGAGGACAGATGTATTGGAAATAGGTCCAGGATAACCGTAGATATAACTCTGGTGATAGTTGCGGTCGTAATTCTGAATTCCGGTCGTCACACGGTGACTGTTACGGGATGCATTGCGAAGGTTTACCTTGACGGCGTTAGAAGTCTCGTAGAGAACCACCTGGTATTCTTGCGCCGGTCCATTTGAGTACTCTCTGCCCGTATGCTGGAAAACAAAACGCCGATTCGGTGCGCTGCCCAAGGTTCCATACATGCCCGAGCTATGGTTCATATCATTCCAATAGCCGGCAATGATGGCCCGCGGACCTTGCCCCACGCCGAGTTGATTACCGTTGCAACAATATGAATGTCCGGGGTTTACGAAAGACATGAAGCCATTGGAGCTGAACCACGCCTGGGTATAGTTGTTCCCATAAAAGTCGAAATTAAACCCTAAATTATAGCCACCCCGAACGCTGTCATCAGAAAAGTTCACGTGTTGAGCATTAACCGGACCCGCTGCACCGCCCGGCGGTATAAAGCGCAACGAGACATCGTTCATAGACGAACTACGGCGCCAAACCTGGGTACCCAGTGTCCCATTTTGATTTTCTACCCCCGTGGTGTACGTGCGGTAACTTGCGACGTAGTCGTAATTAAATCGAATCTCTCCATTGGCCAGCAAGACGGCCTGGAAGGTGTTTGGACTCGTATTGTAGTAATAAGGAACACCAACCCAGTTGACGACCAGAGCTTGTTGCCCGTACGCCGTGGTTCGGCAATACCAGATACTTCCCCCTCTACTTGGGTTCAAATCCGTCCAGAGAGGCGCCACGATATTATCAGGATCATTACTGCTCGGAATAGCATCCGGCGAGTAGTCGTACATACGTGACGTTGAACCAAAACCCATAAAGCCATTGGTTCCGATATGAACGGTCGAGTAGGAGTTATTATAGAACGGGAAATTAAAGCCGATACTTACGGTTTTGTAGCCGTCATCATTGCTTGGTCCCCACCCTGTTCGAGAGCAGTTTTGCCAAGTGTAAGCCACGCTTGAAGAGCTGTGTGACGGGCCTCCACTCGCTGCAGTTAGCGATTCCCATTCATAACCAACCGTTGTGTGGCTGTACCCATAGGGATCGGCCTTGGCGGAGAAAGCGAAACCAATAATAAGCGCTATCAAAGCTGATAGAGCTTGAAAGCGTCTATTGCTCCTTGAACCACTCACGGTATGAGCACCCCGTAAACGATATCATAATCCGCACCCGCATCAGCGCCGTCCCACTCCTGCCAGACGCAATGCGCAGCAGCATTATCTCCGATAACGCACGATGGTTTTCGGCTCTTCTCCAAGCTGGTGTCTTGTCCTGGTATAGATTCACTCACCACCGCGATGGTGCCCACCGGGCTACCCGACCGGCTTAACTTGCGAAGCACCACGTCGTCGTCATCCCCCGACTCTCCCAGCGCTGCGCCCGTCACAAACCCCACGACAACGAAGCGTTCTGCGACTGGTATATCGCTGCTTGTTACTAAGCCGACCACGGGTGTCCTGTTGGTGCTCGAACCAAACTGTACGAAATCCGTGACTGGGTTTGAAAAGACTTCGAACGCACCCATCGCTCCCTCAGTGTAACCAAGGTGTATGCTTCGGGCCTGACCTTCCGCCCTGCAACCACCGTCGGCTACCCAGGCAACGTAGACGCGGTTCTGCTCGTCGTATGGGTCTACCGCTAAGCTAGGACTGTGGACGTTGCGGTCTTCCCCCGAATCACATGGTTCGTTGACGACCCACGGCCCCGATGCGCCGGTGACAAAGTAATGAATATCTGTTCGGTCGGTGAACTCGGCGTTTAACTTTCGCGCGTTCTGCCACACAATATGAGAATGCCCTTGAGCATCTACCGCAATATCTGGCCGCGTAGCACCGCTGTGCCCTGCACCCTCGTCAAAGACATTGGAAGATACTTGCGCGAGCGTCCAAGCCGCCCCCACAACCTGCGCTGCTTCGAATACTTCAAATTCTCGCTGCGCACTCGTTCCAGAGCGCGCCATGTAAGCAGCACGGATAACGTTGCTAAAACCTCCGATTGCCGGGTCATCAACGGGGGCATCCGAAGGAATATGATTACGGGTCACTGTTTCCGGTGTTCCAAGACCACCGCCGACTGTGCCATCCCATGTTCGGTAAATGATGTCGGAAACACCGCCTCGAAACCCAACACTGCCGTCATCCACCCAAACAATGTGCGCGACACCTTGGCTATCCACCACCAAGTCAGGACTCAACGCGTTGGCCGAGCCAATATCATCCGAGCTTATGACTGTGGGCGTAGCCCATAGGGTCGGACTGATTTTACGGCTCGCCAAAATCCGCGGCCGGTCGCACGCATCCGCACCACCGCAGCTCTGCCAGACAGCCATCGGGATATTATTGGGTCCAATGGCGATTTTAGGGTCCAACGAGCTAAAGGCGTCTGCTTCATTGGTTAAATCGAGGAGGCCGATGTCCACTCCTGTGGTTGGATCGCCCGGATCACTGCCCTCGCCGCCTGGTTCCTCGGCCGTAATCAGGGTGATGTCGAGGTAGACCCACTCGCTGGTTTGATTGTCTTGGTCGAAAGCCCTGATGGCCACTCGGTTGCTCTCTGCAGTTAATTCGAAATCGAAACTGAAGGTTGTGACCTCTGATAAGGGCGCCGCGACCACACCACTATCCAAGATGACGCCTGAGCGAGCAGCCTTGGTACCCGAGATCAAAAGGATGTTTTGACAGCCCGGCGTATCGCACGCGTTTACTTGCGTCGGAATCGATTGGTCTAAAACAGGTGCATTTGGCGGATCCGCTAAAGAATCGCCCCCGCCTACATCATCGATGCTCGTACAACCGGCACCCACCAACAAAATGAATACTACCCAAACAGACCCACGACATAAGGCTCCCCTGCTCACAATCGTCCCCCTATTGAATATCAAAACTCAACAATCCCGATGTTTCACGCCACCGGTGCTCCCCACGGATTGAGCTATAGAAAATTCTACCCCAAACCCAAGTTGTCCTCACGGAAGAATCGCAACCAAAACGAATAGATCCGTGGTTTCTTAGAGAAGACTTATAGAACGATCGCTGGGTGGTGGATGGAGACTTTAGCAGGTGGGTAAGTGTAGAGAAATTAACTACCGCCAGGAGGACAACTGCTTATTTAGCGAAGCTTCTTCAAAAGAGCTGAGCCGAGAGTTTGAACTTCCGGTGCATCAACCAAGATAAGTGCTGATTTAATTCGGGCCTTCATGGCGCTTCCGGCTTTGAGCTCTCCCTCACCGACCAAGCGCTCTATCACCTCAAAAATCTCTACAAGCAGATCTTCATCATCACTTTCGAGCAATTTGTTGAGCAGCGCACTCTCCTCTGGGAACCCATAGTCAGCACGGTAAGCCTTGAACGCTTTACGCAGCTTTCGGGGACTCATGGCATCCAAAACCGCCTGAGTCGCAGTCTTTTTTGCCTTCGCGGCCTCTACCATCCCAGAATCCTGAAGCTTTTCCTTCAATGCGTCCGGTAATTCAGCGCCGCCGTCAAAGAGCTTATTGAGCTGAGTCTTGTAGCTTCGGTAAGCCTGAGAGTTCGCCATTCTATCTGGTTTGGCTCCTCCACTGCCTGTTCTGTGGTTGCTCTTGTTTTTACCGGCATCAATTTCACGCCACGACTTTTTAGGGCGGTCATCATCATGTGCAGACATATCCAGAAGCTCCTTGATTGCGGTCTTGCGCTAAGGCCGTGTTCTACGGTAGCAACGCAAACCGGTCAAACCGGAAGACCGGCTATTTATACTCAGCAAAGGAGCCTACCGTGGCAAATCCTCCAAATCTCCCAACATTCGAAAAAGGTGCAAAAGTAAGCGCCGTATTCACGACCAATCAGGGTGAGTTTACCGCTAAGCTTTTCGCCGAAGAGTGTCCCGTTACTGTAGGCAACTTCGTTGGCCTAGCAACCGGACAGATTCCATGGGTGAACCCAAAAGGTGAAACTGTATCTGAGCCACTTTACAACGGAACCGTATTCCACCGCATCATTCGTGAATTCATGATCCAGGGCGGCGATCCAGAAGGCACCGGAATGGGTGGACCTGGCTACAAATTTGGAGACGAATTCGTTGCTGAGCTCAAGCACACGGGACCTGGTATTCTTTCGATGGCCAATGCCGGACCCAACACCAACGGTTCGCAATTCTTCATTACTGAAATTGCAACACCATGGCTCGACGGACGACACACCGTATTCGGAGAAGTTGTTGAAGGACTCGACAACGTTATGAAAATTGCGGGCGTAGAAACTGGTCGCGGTGATCGCCCCGTCGATGATGTTGTTATCGAAAAGGTCACCATCAACATCGATTAATCTCTTGATTGGGGCAGCGCTCTGCCCCACTCTATCTCCAACATGATTTCAGCCGTGATAGCTCAGCTACTGAGTGTGGTCATTTGCGCCCAATCGGGCGCCACCGATGATATACCGCCGCCGGCAATTCCTAGCGGTATGGATTTACTTTATGGCAACCGCGTTGCTGTGAATCAAAACGGCGAGCCGGCCGTGGCCGTCGGGATCATGACCGGCCAAAATAAAATAACCATTGGCTCTACAGGAACCTTCTCACTCGATTTCTACGAGCAAAGTGTTCACAAACGAACTCAGGTTAGCGGTAAGCACCGCCTAAAAGCCCGCGTCATCGAATCCACACCCGCGCGAACAAGCCTCTTTGTTCAGTTCGAAACCGTAGCTCACAGTCAACAAAATACCGTCCCCAACAAGATTAAACTATGGCGAGAGCGCGGATTTAAGAATGTTAAGGCCCTCGAGGACGGAACGGTCCTTGGCGTTGGTGGAAACGTCATTGATACCCGCAATATTCGCATCATCACACGAGCTGAAACCGAAAAAGAAGCGGATCAGATTGTGGCGACCACCTACAGCCAATTTCAAATCAGAGCATCCGTACAACGGCGTATTCATAAGAGACCGTGGGGAAGATTAGAGATCACCCTAGACGGTCAACCCTTGGGTGAAGCCACCAGCTACATTCGCCTCAGTCCTCAAAACGTCGACTCTGTATTGCGCGTTGAAAAAGTGGAATACGGAAAAGGCTACAAATGGCATGGCTACCAAGCTCGAAGTTATCGCGGCGATATTTATGTGGTGGTCGATGCAAGCGGTAAGCTCGCCGTGGTCAATGTATTAGGTGCTGAGGCAATTTTAGCTGGTGTTGTGCCATCTGAAATTTTTGCCACAGCCCACCCAGAATCTTTAAAAGCCCAAGCTGTAGCCGCCCGGAACATCTTGTTCTCGCAACTGGGTCGGCGCCATCATGCTGACCCATTCCATCTCTGCAGCGCTCAGCACTGCCAGGTCTACGGCGGTATCACCAAAGAAAAGAAAACCACCACACAAGCAGTTATCGATACCACCGGCGTTGCTCTTTTTAAAAAAGGTAGACTGGTCAACGCTACCTATTCATCAACCTGTGGCGGCTACACTGAGCACAACCATTTCGTCTGGGGAGACATCGCCAATGCTGCGCTCCGTGCAAAGTCCGATATGGTCACTCCGAACCGTCGTTTCGATTCAGGTATCAATTCCAGCAATATTAGAGACTGGCTCAACTCGCCGCCCAAGACATATTGCAATCAGGCGAGCAAAATGAGGTCTTCGACGTTTCGTTGGACCCGCCGTTATGGGTTCCAGGAACTCTTCTCTATTATTCAAGAAAAATCTCCTAAAATCGGACGCTTGAAAGATGTACGAATCCAAGGTCGTGGCAAAGGTGGAAGAGTTAAAAGCCTCGAACTTATCGGAAGTCTGAGTTCCCACACCATTCATTACGAACTACCTATCCGCCGCTTCTTCAACAATTTAAAGAGTGGAACCTTTGTCGTAGAAAAAGAGCGCGACCCCAGTGGGCTGATTGATGCCTTAATATTCTCCGGCGGAGGCTGGGGTCACGGTGTTGGAATGTGCCAAATGGGTGCAATAGGAAGAGCCGAGGCTGATTACGATTACCAAGCCATTCTCAAGCATTATTACAATCAGCCTGATCTTAAGAAGCTCTACGAAAAATCGACACTGTTAACCGACTAGTCCTTTGCTCTTTTCAATCTTCATTCCATCCTGTAAGCCCCACATTATGCCTTCAACTAATCAAACACCCGTACTCGTAGGAATCGCCGGTGGTACCGGATCAGGTAAGAGCACCGTTGCTGCCAATATTGCGGCCGGATTGCCCGCCGATAAAGTAGCGGTCATCGACCACGACAGCTACTACAAGCACCACCCCGATATGCCCATGGAAGAGCGGGAGCTGCTCAACTATGACCACCCCGACTCGCTGGACAACGAATTGTTTATCAAGCATTTGGATATGCTTCGCGCTGGCCAAAGTGTGGAAGTCCCATCGTACGATTTCCGTACACACGGACGCACTCAAGCCACTCGAACTTTGTTGCCTGCCCCGGTGGTTATTGTTGAAGGTATTTTGGTTTTTGTCGACGAAGCCATCCGCGACCGTCTCGACGTGAAAGTATTCGTCGATACAGACTCCGACATCCGAGTAATACGCCGTATCCGTCGTGATATGGAGGCACGTGGCCGAACCTTCCAACAGGTCCGGGAGCAGTATTATAAAACCGTTCGGCCCATGCATCTTCAGTTTGTGGAACCGAGCAAGCGCTGGGCGGATATCATCATTCCAGAAGGCGGCAATAACCGGGTCGCACTTGACCTGGTTCTCGGAAAATTACTGCAAATTTAGGAATGCCTAAAGGCATCTTTCGTTTGAGCAACGACATCCGATATTCCGCCGACATAAGGCAGCGCCATACCCACCATCAAAAGCATGTTAAGCGGATAAAGAACCATTGCGTAGGTAGCGGCTTGACCTGCCTGATAATCAAACAACGACAATCCGAGAACCAAAGCAGCTTGATAGGTGCCCAAAAAACCGGGTGCCGATGGCAGCATAATCGCAAACACCAAGACACATAGAATAAGAGGAGCCGCCACCCAAGGCAGCTTCATACCGCAAGCAGCAGCCACACCGGCAACCACCAGCGCATTCGCGCCCCAGTAGCCAACCGTTGCCCCAAAAACCGCCAGAATATTCCGAGGCCCCCGTAACACCTGTAAGCCTGCTACGAACGCCTTCATAAGCTCCCAAACCTTTTCCCATAAACTCGGTGCCAAACGACCCATTGTCTGGAGTCCCACAAGCTCTATCCATTGGGGGCGTGTTGCCATTCCAACAAGCGCAAGCGCTGCAGTTGAAAAGAGCAAACCCGAACCGATGGCTGCACCAAAAACAACTTTATTCTCAGTCGCCGCGATAGGCATAAACGGAATCAAGGCCCAAAACACGCCCGAGATAAGTAGTCCGTCCAATACTCGTTCAAGAGCAGTTACACCAAGTCCACTGCTAACAGGTACTCCTGAAACCGACTTTAACATGGCCGGCCGTGAAAATTCACCTAGCCGTAAAGGAAGTAAAATCGTTAAAGCATTTCCCACAATGCTAATTCTTATTTGTTCTCGAAATGAAACTACACCAAGCGGGCTCGTTAGAAGGATCCAACGCCCCAACCGAAACAGCTGCATTGGAATGAATAAAGTGGCGCTTACAAAGAGCAGCGGGGCATCAAGATTTCGGTAGACTTTCATCAGGTCAGTTGTATCCAGCCCACGAAAGACCCAATACAAGAGAACCAAGCTAACAATAAGCCCCGGGACGAATCGCCTAAATCCCCTCATACTTATCGCTTCAGAGGGACGACATCGAAATGGTCCGCGTTGTTCGTAAGTAAGGTTGGATTCTCGGAGAACATTCGCATGAAGCCATCATCTCCATAACGTTTTCGAACATACTTAGATGACTTGGCTATCCACTTCTCCGCATCCCGCGGAAAGTGCAGATCGCTGGCCAACACATGGCATTGCCCGTTATCCGCATACCGAATGGCTCGTTTACGGGCCCGCCGGCCGTAGAGGTCCGCAAAGCTGCCTAATTCAAGCTGCATCAAGATACCTCGTTCAACAAAGCGCTCCACCGTATGGGGTTCGATGTATTTATAGCGCTCGGGGTGGGCCAAAATCACTCGATAACCCTTCATCTGAATGCGGAAGATGATCTCCTCAGGGTTGGGGATCGGCTGCCAGGGCAGCTCAACCAACAACCACTTACCCTTTCCACCAATGGGCACCACCGCTCCGGCGTCGATACGGTCAAAAAGGCTGGGTCTTAAATGGTGCTCAGCGTTCGGCAAAATCTCAATATCAATGCCAGATTCCACCAAGGCCTGATTGAGTTCCTTGCGCCGCTCG
>JABJBS010000078.1 GCA_018668695.1 Deltaproteobacteria bacterium | reverse complement strand
ACGAAGGTACAATGGACGGGACTGAGCGCGGATATTTGGACCAAGAGTTTCAGCTGCTTGAATCGGAACTTGACCGTATTGTAAATGTCACAGAATACAACGGTCAAAAGCTGGTAGATGGCAGTGTCTCTGCCGGCGTAAGTTTCCAGGTTGGCATGAAGAACACGGCGAATGACCGAATCTCGGTATCAATCGCTAACAGTGGTTCTACTAGCCTCGGTCTAAATGATGAGCTCCTATCAAGCTCAACGGGTGCCCAGAAAGCAATTACAGCTTTGGATACGGCACTTCAAACAATCAACACCAGTCGCGGTACTCTTGGGGCTACCCAAAACCGTCTGGAAATGACAATGAGTAACTTAGCAATCATGCATGAAAACATGGCGGCAGGTAACTCTCGCATCAAAGATGTAGATGTTGCTGAAGAATCGGCTGCGATGAGTCGCAACCAAATCCTCAGTCAAGCAGGCACATCGGTATTGGCGCAGGCTAACCAGCTTCCGCAATCAGCTTTATCGCTGATTGGCTAACTAGCAGGTTAATCAATTGTCATCGGAGATTTTTGAAGTCTTTGACGAAGAAAATCACCGTGTGGGCGAGGCTCCTCGCAGTATCGTTCACACGCGTGGTCTCTTTCATCGTTCCGTCCATGTCTGGGTTTTTAACAAACACGACAAGGTACTATTACAGCAGCGAGCAGACCAGAAGGACGTTGCACCGTCTCTTTGGGACCTGGCTGTAGCAGAGCATGCAAAACCGGGTGAATTCGGTTTTGAGACAGCATTGCGCGGTGCGTGGGAAGAATTGTCTATCCGATTGACGGTTCGTCTGGTGGCGAACTACCGACTCAACAGTCTTGAGTATCCCGAGCTGGGCATATTCGACCGAGAGTTTGTGCAAACCTACCAGGCCTGTCATGACGGACCTTTTGTGCTGGACAAAGAAGAAGTTCAGGACACTAAGTTTGTCGCGATGCAAGAGCTCATTGATGACGCTCGAAGCCATCCGGAGAATTACACTCCTTGGCTGCATCAGGATTTAGGCCTGTTTAAGATATAGAAAAAAAGCCGGGATGGGTTGGTGACCTTTCCCGGCTTTTTTTATTTCATTGAAGATTCAACTCACTGACCACTCAAGGTTTTCATCAGCATATACGCAACCTGGTATGGGTTGCAGTTCGCTCCGGGGCGCCGGTCTTCGATGTAGCCAAAGCCCTGCTTTGACACTGCAAGCGGAATTCGAATGGATGCTCCACGGTCGGCAGTTCCGCTCTTAAATTCACTGATTGAGCACGTTTCGTGTAGGCCCGTAAGCCTTTCTTCAAGATGCGCTCCATAGACAGAAATGTGCTCGCCATGCCGTTCCTGTAAAGCCGATACCGCCGCTTCAATAGTCGCCGCACCGGTTTCGGGATGGCGCATTTTAGAAGTCGAAAAGTTGGTGTGAGCGCCCGCTCCGTTCCAATCACCCTTCACAGGCTTTACTTCATAATTAACAGAGACACCGTAGTCTTCACCGACACGGTTCAATAACCAGCGAGCAAACCAAAGGTGGTCGGATACAGTCAATGGGTCAGCTGATTCACCCGCGACGCCTCGGTAACCCATCTGAAATTCCCACTGCGCCGGCATAACTTCCGCATTGGTTCCGAAAATCATAAGGCCTGCCTGCAGGCAAAGCTCGGTATGACGTTCAACAATTTCTCGGCCGTAGACTTTGTCGGCACCTACGCCACAGTAGAACGGGCCTTGAGGAGCCGGGAACCCTACTTCGGGCCAGCCAAGTGGTCGTGCACCTTCAAACAGCGTGTATTCTTGCTCGAATCCCATCCAAGCGCCGAGTTCACTTGCGCCCGCATCCAATACATCTCGGAGGGTCGCCCGGTGATTTGTTTCATGCGCTTCACCGTCGGACGTGAAAACCTCGCACATAACGAGATAGTTACCTTCGCCCCGGATAGGATCATCAACAAAGCTAACTGGCTTTAAGGTTAGATCTGAGTCGTTGCCAGGAGATTGCGCAGTAGAAGACCCGTCGAATGCCCAATCAGGGAAACCGTCTAAGGTAATCCCTTCGGTTTCTAAGATGCGCGTCTTGGAACGAAGTTCTTGGGTGGGTGCTGTACCGTCTAGCCAAATATATTCTGCCTGCTTCAACATGCTCGTGGTCCTTTTTACGTAAATCGCCGAAAAGTCGCCCCGTGGCGGGTTGTCCGCACGGAGTTCTCTCCATAGCGTCGAGCAACCACCGTGCCAAAATCACGCAAATGTTCAAAGGGCTGTAGAATCGGAAGGATAGGAAACCCCAGCGCAAAGCCAGCGTTTCCTTGAACGAGAGGATCTACATTTTGGTGGAATCAGGCGACTTGAAACTACGATTTGGTAGGCCTAGAACCTACACCTTAAGCCTTGAGCGTATCGTAAAGCTCGGATGGGCTTGAGATTTTGGCCGGCTCGAAACTCTTACCAAGCAGCCGCTGATAGAGCTCAACGTATTTCTCTGCTAGATCCACTCGGATTTCACCAGGAATCGCAGGCGGCTCACCCTCGCCCTGATAACCTTGAGAGATTAACCATTGGCGAATATTTTCCTTATCAAGCATAAGCTGAGATTCGCCTGCTGCGAATCGTGCTTCGTACTCGTCTGCCATCCAGTATCGGCTTGAGTCCGCGGTGTGAATTTCATCAATCACTGCCAGCTCTCCATCGATCATCCCGAATTCGTACTTGGTATCGACCAAAATCAGACCCTGCTTAGCTGCAAGAGCCTCCCCTCGCTCAAAAAGAGCCAAAGCCTTCTCGCAAGCTTCATCGAGGAGCGCCTGCTCCACGTGACCCTCGGCAACCAAATTACGGCGGCTAATCGGTAGGTCGTGCTCACCGACCGCTGCCTTCGTAGAGGGAGTGATAATCGGTGTTTCAAAACGCTGGTCGCGCTTTAAATCAACCGGGAAATCGATTTCGTAGGCGCCCGCGCTGCCTGCCTGATAATCACGCCAAAGCGAACCCGTTATGTAACGGCGAACGATAATCTCAGCCGAAATAGGCGCTGCACGATGGACCCGCATCACATTAGGGTGCGGACTGT
>JABJBS010000077.1 GCA_018668695.1 Deltaproteobacteria bacterium | reverse complement strand
GCGCGGATTTCGATGATGGATGCACTCGGCTTAGCCAAACGCACGGGCCGCCTGAGTGAGGTTGCGATTCAAGCCAACAACCTCGGCAATGTTTTACGGGAACGCGGCCAATATGAAGAGGCCATCGAATACTATAAAACGGCTCTGGCCATCGAAGACCGGGCGAAAAACCTAGAGGGCCGAGCCTACGCTTTACGAAACATGGGCCTAACCTACGCCCGAATGGACCAACCCGAAAAAGCTCAAACAATTCTTAAAGACGCTCTTGCACTGAGCCAAACCATTGGAAACCGGTACAACGAATTGCAGTGTGTTTTGGCCATTGCGGAAGTGGAAGAAAATATCGGTGCGACCACCGCTCAGCTATCCTGGACAACCGCTGCAAACCTCTCGAGGCAAATGGCTCTACCGGAAGCGCTTTGGCGAGCACTCTTTGGTATGGGACGTGTCACCGAAGATCCCTCTCAGTCAGAGCTCTTTTTCGAAGGTGCACTTTTGGTGCTTGAACAGCTCGGTGGTGGTCAAACTCAGGCCGTCGCTAAATACTCCGCTCAGAGTCTTTACCATCAGGCCATCAAGCTGGCTGTCGAACAAAATGACGAAGCCCGCATCTTTGATTTGTCTGAGCGCCAAAAGTTACGAAATTTAATCGACCAATTACCTGTATCGGACAAGACCGATGTTGAGAGGGCTTTGCTCAGAGAAGCCAGAGCGGCCTACCAAGAGAGTGTGCTTTTAAAAATATTTGAAGCCCCTGCAAGCTCACTCAACTCTCAACGTATGGCTTATCAGCAAGCCAAAGTGCGCTTTTCAAATACGGGTTCGCAGATCTTAGGCGGTGGTACGCCAGCCCCTATTCAGATTGAAACCCTACAGGAAGTGCTGGGGTCCGACACGGCTGCACTTATTATCAACAGCGGTGCCCCGATGGTAACCACTCAGTGGGTTCATCGGGACCGGGTGAAGACGACTTCTACGGAGATTACCGTCGATGAGTTGCGGCAATCATTGAGCCAGATCGAGGAGGCTATGAAAAACTTTGGCCCCATGGATGCTCTGCTTGACGACCTCAGTAGCAAACTCTTAAAGCCCGCGCAGCAATGGCTTGCTCAAGGCAAGCACTTGGTGGTCATCATACCTCAGGCTTATTCGCAGCTGCCTGTGTCTGCTCTTCGTGTTGGCGACAAAACCTTGATCGAGGAAATGACTGTCTCTACTGCGCCTTCAGCGACCTTGCTTGTGGCGCGGCTGCAAAGTGCCAAGAGTAGCGCGCCCAGCCGAATCCGAGCCATCGCGCCCGCAGCAGATTTACCTTTTTCTAAATTAGAGGTCAGTCATATTCAAACTGAGGGGCCAACCGACCAAGACCTTTTTGAGGAAGAACTGGATGCACTACACTTAGCCGGCCATATTAGAAATCGCGGGCTGTCCTACTTTGAAATTAGTAAAACTGAGTCAATCACAACCAATGACGTGATGCGGGCAGAGAAGACACCTGCTCTCGTAACGCTGAGCACATGCGAGGGGCTTCACAGGCAATCGTTCTTAAGCCTGGGACACGCTTTTTTGGTCAAAGGCTCTCAATCCGTGGTCGCCCATAACCACCGAGTCAGTGACTTAGCGGCCGCAGTTTTTATGAAGCATTTTTATCGCCACCTCAAACTGGGTCGGGCCGCGGCACTTCAAAAGGCGGCTCTTGAAACCAAGCAACACTTCCCACACCCAGCACACTGGGCGGGCTTTCAACTCATGGGTGATTTTCGTTAAAGAGCGGGCGGCTACTTACGCCAAACCCAAGGGGTAAAGAGAATCACAACGCTGAACAATTCCAGACGCCCTAAAAGCATTAGAAAACTCATCACCCACTTTGCAGCGTCAGGAAGATGGGCATAATTTTGAGCCGGGCCCACAGCCCCTAAACCAGGACCCATGTTGCTAAGCATCGAAACACTGGCGCTGCTGGCGGTGACAAGGTCATAACCACAGGCGGTCATCACAAAAATCCCCACAATAAACGCAAACGAGAAAACACACCCAAACGCCATAATATTTGCCACCACACCGGGCTTAAATACCTTACGCCCGATACGTACCGGTCGAACGCCATGCGGATAAAGCAAGCGATGAAGTTCACGGCTCACAGTTTTGGCGAAGACCAAGACACGCATCATTTTGATGCCACCTGCTGTTGATCCCATACACCCACCGATAAACATCAACATCACAAGAATCGTTTGCATCGCCATGGGCCAGGTATCATAGTCCACGGTGGCAAAGCCGCTAGAGGTTGCAAGCGTGACAACCTGAAATGCCGCGTCTCGGATATCGATGCCAAGCTCGCCGGTGGTCGGTACGATATAGACACCAAAGATGGTGGCACCGGTGATAAGCAAAATGAATGCCCTGAATTCGATATTGGCTAAAATCGCCTGAAACCGGCGTCTAAGGGCCTGGCTGTAGATTGAGAAATTTAAGCCCCCAATAAGCATAAAAACAATGATCACCCAGTGAATGGCTGAATTTTCAAAGTAACCAATACTCTGTGTATGGGTCGAAAAGCCGCCGGTCGAAAGCGTGGCAAACCCATGGCAGATGGCATCAAGTGGACTCATTCCCAAGAGCAAAAGAATCACCATCAACACCGCCGTAAAGACCACATAAAGAACCCAAAGCTCCTTGGCCGCATCGGTAATACGGGGCGTCTCGCGCTCATAAGCGATGCCGCCCGGACTTTCCGCTTTCATCAAGCGATAACCACCCACCCCTAGAATCGGTAGCAGGGCAATGCTCAACACCACGATGCCCATTCCGCCGAGCCACTGCGTCATGCTGCGCCACACCAAAATACCCGCAGGCATGATTTCAATTTCGGTAAAGGTCGTTGCACCCGTGGCAGTAAAACCGCTCATCGTCTCAAAAAAAGCATCCGTCACACTAAAGGTAATACCGCTGAGCAAATAGGGAAGCATCCCAAGAAGACTCATCGTAACCCAAGCAAGACTTACAATTGCGAAACCCTCGCGCACGCCAACTTTTCCGGCCGAATCTTTCGTCAAAAGGCGGATCGCTTGGCCCAGAGTGAGCCCAATGGCACTGGTAACTCCCAAACCGAAAAATTGAGAGACTTCAAAAAGAGTTCCCATAGGAATAAAAAACGCGACCACCATAGGCAACCATAGAGCAATCCCGAGAATCATCATCAGGTTACCCAATACAAAAAAAACGGCGCCTAAATGCATTGCTTATTTCCTGGTGGCGAACATTTTTTCTACGCCCGGGATGGCGGCTGGTCGACAATAAATAAAAGCACGGTTTCCGGCATCGATAATTGTTTCGCCATCGGGAATAACCACCATATCGTCATTGGCAACCGCGGCAACCAAGGCCCCCTTGGGGAACTTGAGTTCCTTAAGAGGTTTTTGATCCATCGAGCTTCCCACGGGAACTTCAAGTTCGAGCAATTCAGCATCACTGTGAGACATCTGCGTCACGGAATGAATCATACCTTTTCGGACGTGCGTTAGAATTTCGCCGATGGTAACCATTCGGGGACTGATAACG
>JABJBS010000076.1 GCA_018668695.1 Deltaproteobacteria bacterium | reverse complement strand
TACCGCCTTAAGACTTGAAATAGCTTTTCTAGATCGCAAATCTAGCTTTTCCAAGCGTAGCCGTAGCGGTTGATGTATAGGAGGCTGATGGCAGTACTGTGGAAAGAGAAATCTGATGACGGCACCCTAGAAGTGCGCAGTGCCGGGGCCACCCGCAGGCTTTATTGCGGCGGAGTTCTGCATACCCAGTACAATCCAAAGCACATATTAACTGGAGACGTTTGGGATCCGATGGGCCTGGCACCTGCGGCTGCACCGGTAAACGGTATCAAACGTGCCCTTATCCTGGGACTGGGTGGGGGAGCCGTGGTGAATCAACTGCGGGAGTTTTATAATGTCCCCGAGATTAGAGCGGTGGAACTCGACGCCAAGAGGATCATGCTTGGGCGTAAATACTTCGGTTTGAATAGACCGGGCGTCCATCTAGAACACGCCGATGCTATTGAATTTGTAAACAAATACAAAGGTCCACCCTTTGATTTGGTCATTGACGATTTGTTTGGAGAAGCTGATGGCGATCCTGTGCGGGCCGCACCTCTCAACGCGCGTTGGCTTAAAAAACTCAATGCCATGACTTCGCCCCAAGGCGTCTTGGTAACCAATTGTGTGGATTGGGCTGAGCTTTTGCAGTCGCCTTTTATGCAGTCTCGTGCGTACCGGCGACGGTTTGCGGGGGCAGTTCACTGCATGCACGAGACATCCTGGAACCATATCGCTATTTTCTCACGGTCAGGCGTGGACAAAGAAACCTTTGAGAAGCGAATCCACGCTTTGCCGCAGTTGCGAACGGCAAAGATGCGCGAACGGCTTCGTTTTACCACCCGGGAGCTTTGGTAAGACCTATTTTGATCTGCGGGAAGGTTTACGCAGAGCGTTGCAATTTTTCTCTGAGCTGCGTATCCCGGGCCTATGAAGAAGCTCACAATCTTGACCGCCATTGTATTTTTAGCAGCCTGCTCCGAAACTCAGTCACCTACAGGTGACGGGGCAACCGATACCAACCCGGGTACCTCAACCGAGGGCAATACCGGTGATGATAGTTCTTCCACCGGAACAGAAACTGAGCCGGGTGATGAAACCCCAACTGAGCCTGAGACGACCGATCCGAGTTCTGTTGAGGAAGACGATTGCGACGACTCTTTTGTGATGGTGCTTAAGCCAGAGGCTGGGCAGGTTGCTAAGATGATGTTGGTCGTAGACCGTTCGGGAAGCATGAATGAAGAAACCCGTTGGGCAGATATGAGAGCTGGTCTCGCATCGGTAACCACTGCAATGGAAGATGTCGTTGATTTTGGCTTATTGCTATTTCCCAGCGCCGGCATCGATGCTTGTGGCTCAGGGCAGGTCATTGTGGAACCCACTTCTCAAAGCGCAGCTGATATTATTACGGGTATGGATAATTGGGATCCACTCGGAGGCACGCCCACATATGAGGCACTGGTTACGGCAGGTGAATGGCTGCAAACCAACAATGCCGGCGGTGTGAACTATATCCTTCTGGCGACCGATGGTGGTCCTGGTTGCAATATGGGAATGAACTGGCAAACCTGTGACTGTATCCCTGGTGCAACCTGCATGCTGAACGGAGCCAATTGCTTGGATGCCGTTCGGACCTCTAATCAGGTGCTGGTACTGCGTGAGCAAGGTATTAAAACGTTTGTTGTTGGTTTACCAGGTACAGAAGGTGTAACCGATTTATTGGACGCGATGGCTTTGGCCGGCGGTGCTGCGATGGATGGGCAACATATTTCCGTGGCGGATCAAGCAGAGCTTACTCAGGCTTTAAGTGAGCTTTCAGCAAGCGTGGTGCCGTGCACATTTGAATTGCCTTTTGATGCGAGCACTGCAGTGGGTCTTGGATTTACGGTTGATAACGAGCCAGTCCCTTTTGATGAGACTGAGACCGATGGTTGGAACCTAAGCGGTGAGCAGTCGGTGACTCTATTTGGCTCTTGGTGCTCACGGATGCGTGATGGACTGCCCCACCGTTTCGAGGCAACTGGAAATTGTCAGGAGTAACGACTCCTATTCTTCGTCTTTAGGTCTATCGTAGCGGCTTAAGTCGGGCAGGGTGGGTACATTTAAAGAGGTGCCCGCTTGAGTTTGTTCAGGAAGCTGCGGCCTTACTTCCTCTAATCCGAATATGCGACGGTACAAGATGCCGATGGTGCAAAAGTACCATGGTAACGTCCAGATCAGTCCTATGACGGTCATAAGGCTTAAAGCGGCTAGGGACGTGAGCACCACGAGCAGGTAAGCGAAACTAAACCACCGTGACGTGAGTGCTTTACGAGAAGCCTCAAGAGATTCCCAGATACCCAGATTTTTTTCGATGAAGATTGGTAAGGCAAGCTGGTAAGCCACGCTCAAATAGATGCCAGGTACAATAAGTGCGAAAAAACCTGCATAAGTAAAAAACATGTGAACGAAGTACCAAGCCAATAGCTTGGGTGCGTGTTCAAAATACCCCAATACTTCTGTTGCCTTAGTATCTACACCGCAGGCCATCCGGATGGTCATGATGTATAAGCCAACAGTGAGAGGCATAAGCGTTACTCCAACCGCTGCCTGAAAAAAGAGGCTTACTTTCCAATCTTCGTCGCCAGTAGGTGAAGTGGGATCAATGCCAAGAATAGTGCTCAGGGAGTAGATAACGGCAAGCATCACCAGCATGATCAGTCCCATCGACTGCCAAATTTTGAGCTTATTTCCTTTTTGTAGAGCCCATCCCTCTTCTAGCAGTTCAATCAATTCAAAGTTATATTCACCGCGTATTCCTGAATCGAGACTGCCAAAGGCATTGTGGGTATTGTCAGACATCAGCTCTGATCCTTTGTCATAGAAACCTGTAGATAGGCTAGGGGGCCTATTTCATACTTAATGAGATGCATCCATCGGGATTTGTGTTTTCTTGGTCACCGTTCGAAGTGCAAAGCTTGATTGTACCCTTACCACGCCGGGTAAGCGGGTGAGGTACTTGGTGTGGAGTCGTTCATAATCTGAAGTGTCTCGCACCACGACCCGGACCAAGTAGTCTGAGGTTCCGGTCATGAGATAACACTCCATCACTTCCGGAATCGCACGAATCGCGTTCTCAAAGTGCTGGAAGTCTTCCTGCTGTTGTCTATCGAGCGTGATTTGAATGAAAACGTTATCCGGTTTGCCACTCGCTGCCTGATTGACGAGCATCACGTACCGGTCGATGACGCCGCTTCTTTCCAGCATTTTCACGCGTCTTAGACAGGCCGATTCGGAGAGGTTCACCATCTGGGCCAACTGAACATTGCTAAGCCGACCATCCTTTTGGAGGGCTGTGATTATCGAATGGTCAATCTCGTCCGGGGTAAAAATTGGCATAATCTGCCTCTTTTTGGTTAATTGTTCGAATTTTCTATCATTATGATGACATTTTAGAGTGAACTTTGCAAGGACACGTCAGCCTGTTGAGGGGTAATATGGGATATCAAAAATCGAGAGCCCGACACCCCCCGGCGGGCGTAAAAGGAGAGAGCTATGAAGATTGGTGTTCCAAAGGAAATTAAGATTCACGAATATCGCGTAGGCCTCACACCAGCGAGCGTTCGCGAGCTGGTTGGACGTGGTCATGAGGTTGTTGTTCAGCGCCGCGCCGGCGAAGGCATTGGCTGCAGTGATGATGATTATACCGCTGCAGGCGCAAGCCTCGTCGAGACGGCTGAAGAAGTATTTGAGGCAGCTGAGATGATTGTGAAGGTTAAAGAGCCGCAGCTTAACGAATGCGCGATGCTCAAAAAGGGCCAAGTTCTTTTTACCTACCTCCATCTTGCGGCGGACCGTGCTCAAGCAGAAGCTTTGATGCAGTCAGGCGCTACATCGATTGCTTATGAAACTGTGACTGCAGATGACGGATCCCTTCCATTGCTTACGCCGATGAGTGAAGTAGCGGGCCGTATGTCTATTCAAGTTGGTGCAAACTGCCTGCAAAAAGCAGCTGGTGGCGCCGGTGTTCTTCTTGGCGGCGTTCCCGGAGTTGAGCCTGCGAAAGTTGTCATTATCGGCGGCGGCGTATCAGGTACCAATGCTGCTGAAATGGCTGTTGGCCTCAAAGCAGATGTTGTTGTTTTAGACCGCAGCGTGAAGCGTCTTCGTGAACTTCAGTTTGCTTTCGGTAATAAGCTTAAAGCTATCTACTCCACAGCTGAGTCACTTGAGCGCCATGTTCTTGAAGCAGATCTCGTTGTTGGTGCGGTACTCGTTGCCGGTGCTGCAGCGCCGAAGCTAGTAAGCAAAGAAATGGTGAAGAAAATGCGACCCGGTTCCGTGATGGTTGATATCTCCATCGATCAGGGTGGTTGCTTTGAGACAAGTCGTCCAACAACGCATGCTGAGCCTACTTATGAGGTTGATGGCGTAGTCCACTACTGTGTAACCAACATGCCTGGTGCTGTTGCCCGAACCTCTGCATTCGCGTTGAACAATGCCACGCTCCCCTTTGTGAAGGCACTTGCCGACAAAGGTGCTGAGCAGGCTATGAAGGATGACGAGCATCTCGCACGCGGACTTAACGTACACAACGGTGCCATTACACATGACGCCGTTGCCAAGGCACTTGGCTTTGGTGTTGTTCAGCAAATCAGCGCTTCTTAATCTATGATTTTGGGGCAGGTTCTCTGCCCCAAATTTTACCCACCTTTGCATTCTTTGTTTTTATACCTCTAGCTGGTATCGCTTGTTGTATCGGATTCAGAAGCCGATAGGAGCGCATATTTATGGATGACTTGAGCCTGGGTATGATTTGGTACCCTGTATTTCTTTTATCAACGACCTTACATGAGGCGGCCCATGCTTATGCCGCAATGCTTGGCGGTGACCTTACGGGTTATCATGAAGGCCAAGTTACCCTAGATCCCAGACCTCATATTAAGCGCGAGCCATTCGGGATGGTCCTGGTACCTCTCTTCACCTTCGTTACAGGTGGATGGATGCTTGGCTGGGCAAGTGTTCCCTTTGATACTCGTTGGGCTGACCGATTTCCCCACCGCGCAGGTTGGATGAGTCTGGCCGGTCCGGCTGCCAATCTTTTTTTAGTGTTGGTAGCGGGCATTGGAATTCACTTAGGGATTACATTTGATTTATTCATGCGGCCCGAGAGTATTGATTTTTCTACGGTGACTTCGGCTGTTCGTGGAGAGTATGGATTCTTGGCTTACGGGTTGAGTATTTTATTCAGTCTCAATCTGATTCTCTTCGTCTTTAATCTTCTGCCGTTCCCGCCACTTGATGGAAGCGGTGTCATTTTACTCTTTATGAAGGAAGAAACGGCCCGCAAGGTACAGCAGATGATGCATCAACCGATGTTGGCGCTGGGTGGCTTTCTCATTGCTTGGCACTTCTTCGGAGAAATATACGGCCCGTTTTGGACCACGGCGCTGAATGTTCTCTACCCTGGGTCAGGGTACCACTGAGAATGCTGCATTTAATGCTCTCGGCACTGGCTCTCGAGTGCCTGAGTGACCACGTCGCTTAGTGATGGCTCACCGTAATCGAATAGCTTCTCGAGAAGATTGTCTAATAAATTCAGTAATCTTCCCTGAAGTATCAATACCCATTGATTCATTGGATTCCCCGTCCCCTGAGATATGACAGTCCATACCCAGGTAGGGCGTATTTCGGCAAGATAGAATTTTACAGAGCCTGTAGCCAAGCACGCGCCCTTGATCTCGAAACAAATAACTCCAGTAACCACCATTTTATCGGCGGATAATGAGACTGGACCGACTGACTGTCCGCGACAATAATTCTAGGGGCTTGTCATCGGCGTGTTGCGTAGGCAAAGAGAACTTAGCGATAAGCGGGAAAAAGGGGAGACTGATGCAAAGTACTAATATGAGCGCCTGGATTGTTATGGGTTTAATGGTCTTGAGTGCCGGTTGCTCGAATTCAGGGGCGGTTCCTGGAACCGAAGCCGATTGCGGCAGTGCCAGTGACTGCGCTGAAGGAATGCTTTGCGCGGACGGTTTGTGTGTTGAGGTCGCGGACCCGTCGCAAGCAAGTGATGCTGCCGATGCTACTGTACCCAATGAAGCCGATGCCGCGGATGCCACTGACGCCGCAGACGCAAGTGACGCATCAGATGCCAGCGACCCAACAGAGGACGAACCTGAACCTGAACCGAACGACCCAGTGGTGGTTTTCACGATGCCCGCAAACCAAACGAGCTATGAGCAGTTTGAGACTGTGCTTTTTACGGCTACGGTCAGTGGTGTGACCGACGACGACGGTCCTTTTGCTATTGTTTGGCAGAGCAACGTAGATGGCAGCCTTCAAGAAGAAACGGTGACTGAACTTAGCGAACTAAGTTTCGAAACGGCTGCTTTGTCCCCGGGTAACCATACGATTTCGTTAATTGTGGGGTCTGCGGCCGGCGGTGTGGGGAGTTCGACTCTTAATGTGGGAATTTGTGGCTGGATCCTTGTGGACGATTTTGAAAGTGAAATAGACCCGGCTGTTTGGCATGTGCACCGTGATGCATACCGGGATTCTCGTGGCTGGCTTGAAATGACCGACAACGCAATGGGAAAGAAGGGCGCCATCTTTAATATTGGGCAGGCCCTTCAGCCGGGCAACGTCACCATGCGTTTCAAAATTTCAACAGGTCAATGCAGTGTTCCGGATACCAGTTGTTCCAGCGGTAGCTGTGCAGCTGACGGTTTTGCGATGAGCGTTTATAAGACCAACAGTGTCGAAGAACTCGAAGTCCTCTTAGAGAGCACGCAAACAGGCGGAGGCCTTGGGTATTCTTATGTGGGCGGAGCATGCAGCGTGACAACGGATTGTCCTGCCGGCACCGTTTGTACCGAGGGAACCTGTAAAACAGAGTCGTTTCATATTGAGTTTGACACTTGGTACAATGGTTTTGATCCGACTACGGTTAACCACGTAGGCATCATGCTCAATGGCGACAACGCGACCCATCATATCTATGAAACGATGCCGACCTTGGAAGACAATATGTGGCATGAAGTTGTTGTGAGTATTCAGGCGAATAACGTCGAGGTGATGATGGACGGCTCACCACTTATTTCTGGTGAGGTTCCAGACCTAAATTTTAAGGGCGGATTTATCGGCTTCTCTGGTACTACAGGGTCATGCACCAATTACCACCGGTTTGATGATCTCTACTTGCAGCCAACGTGTGTCTTTGAGTGATTCTAGCCAGCCGGTTGAAGCTGGTGAATGGTTGGGTGGTCGGGCAAGATGGCTGGGTCGGTAGGCCTGGCCAGTAAAAAACCTTGTCCATAATCGCACCCTAAAGCTTTGATGGTGGTAAGCTGAGCCAGTGTTTCCACACCTTCAGCAATCACCTTCAGATCCAATGAGCGAGCCACGCGAATAATGGCATTCACAACTTCCGTGCTGTCGTCATCCTCGCCCAGCCGTGCAATGAATGAACGGTCCACTTTCACGCTATCAAGCGGGAAGTCATGCAGCGCACTCAGTGAAGAATAGCCGGTACCAAAATCATCCAAGTGTATCTTAACGCCTATCTCTCGTAGCTCATTGAACTGTTCGTGAATCCATTTGGGGTCATCGATCAATACGGATTCGGTGATTTCAATGCATAGGTCTGAGCCCAAAAGAGAATTGTTCTTTAGGCATGAGCGAACGAAGGCAACAAAGCCTGGTTGAAGAAGTTGTTTAGGCGAAACATTAACAGCCATCCGCACTTTGCCGAGCTGCTTATTCTTCTGACGAATTCGTGAGAGTTGTTCACATGCTTCTTGGAGTACCCAGGCACCGATGTCTTGAATGAGTCCGGTTTCTTCCGCCAAGGGAATAAACTCCGCGGGTGGTACAAACTTCCCTTTGGAATCTTTCCAGCGAATGAGTGCTTCAAAGCTATGAAGCATTTCAGTATGAACATTGTAAATTGGCTGTAGAGCCAAATCGAATTGTCCTTTTTTCACAGCCGTTCGTAAGTTGGTATCCAATTGCATCTTCGCCTTTGCTGCTCTGTGCATAGCGCGGTCAAAGACGGCAAAGGTTCCTCGAGAGTCGCTCTTGGCCTTGTAGAGTGCAATATCCGCATCGCGCATCAAGCTACCTGCCACATGCTTGGTTTTACTGCTCATGGCGATGCCAATACTCAGAGAGGTGTAAATCATCTGGTCTCCCAGATGGATAGGCTCACTGAAAGCAGCACGGATATTTTCAGCCATACGCGTAGCTTCTTTTTTATTGGCAACGGGAGTAAGGAGAATTCCAAATTCATCTCCACTTAACCGGGCCAGAATATCAGTACCCCGCAAACACTGGTGGAGTCGAACCGATATGACTTTAAGAAGCTCGTCTCCTGCGTGATGACCGAAGCTATCATTCACCATTTTGAACCGGTCCACATCCAGGAAGAATACTGCTGATCCTCCTGTTGTGCTTTCCTGCATGAGCGTTTCATTTAATCGTTTCAGAAAAAGCCGGCGATTGGGTAATCCGGTTAAGGCATCGTGAGTGGCTTCATGTACTAGAACGGCTTCTGAGGCTTTACGTGCCGAGATATCGGATATGGATCCCGCCATCCGTTTGGCATTGCCGCGGCGAGAAAATTCGATAACGCCGCGACATAAGACCCATCGATATTGGTTCTTAGAATACTCAACTCTGCACTCTGCTTCGAAATGCTGCGTCTGGCCTTCTAGGTGGGCCATCAAGGCTTCGCGAACGCCTTGGACATCTTCGGGATGAACGCGGTTTGAAAGCGCGAGCATATTTATTTCGGGTCCGGTTTCCGATTCGGAATCGATAATGCCAAGCACCTCTTGGGCCCGTGAAGAAAGGTAAAGTTCTTGCGACTTGATATGTAAATCCCAAATGCCGTCATTGACTCCGGAGGCGGCAAGTTGGTAGCGGTCCCGGCTGCGGCGAAGCTGCCGTTCCGTTTCGCGGAGGTCGTGGTGCTCCATCAAGAGGTTGATCATATCCGCAAGCGAGCTGGCAAAGCTTTCTTCATTGAGCTCCCAGCTTCGCTCGCTGCCCGGATGCTCGAGACGTACAACACCTACGGGTCGGCCTCGTCTCCAAATGGGAGCGTGGATAACTGCGCCAATATTACTTGGCTGTAAGTAGTTGCTAATAAAGCCAGGCAGATTGCTATGAGCGTCGGTGTTGTGAATGACCAGAACACGGCTGGTCTCTAGCGTTACAAAATAGTTTGGGAAGTCTTCACGTACCCAATTGGGCTCTTGACTGTGAGCGTTTTCGGGACTGCTGTAGTGATCCATGCAAACGAGTTCTGAATGTTCCTCGTTAAAAAACCAAACACTCGCTCGCTCACACTTGAGGACATGAGATGCTGTTCTTGTCACCGAGCGGTACATGTCGATGAGGCTCATCTCACTGTTTGCCGGTAGCTGCGCAAGGTGCAAGAGCGCGCTTTGCTGACGTTGGTGCGTCGCTTCGAGTTCAACTCGAAGTTGGCGTTTCAACACTTGTGTACGACTGTCATCCGTCATTCGAACAGCTCCAAACGGAAAGGACCCCTAAAACCAGTGAGTCAGTCCCCCCATAGGCCAAACTCACAGACTACAGGAACATACACGAACCCAGGTCTACAACTGTTTTTTTCAATTTTGCGGGAAGCGAGGATCAGAAAGGGCTCTAGATGTGATGTAGGTCACATAGTTAGAGCAATATTGAGCCAATAGGTTAGAAAGACACACGTAAACTGGCACCTATATCAACCAGTTGGGCAGCCAAAGCTACTCCCTCTGCATCATTGGACACTGGTATATCCATTCGAAACTCTCCGGTCTTACCGGTGTGAACGGTGATGTAGGCACCTAAATCAAGCTGAGTAAGTACCCGGATTCGATAGTCGCCGCGCACAATCAATGACTTGTCGCTCAGATTACAAAGGCCGCTAAATACCAATGTTGTGTTGTTCCAGCTGCCCGGAGCCATGAGGATGGCGGAGAGAGCTAGGTAATGGCGGCCGAGATACAGAGGCTTGAAAGAGGAAGCCGTATCAAAGTTGGAGAGTCTACCATCGCCGTAATTGATGCTATTGAGAGAGGCTTGGATGTCGGGGGAGGCGACGGCAATCAACCAAGGGTAAATCGATGAGTCGTCGTATCCTGCATCGTTGAAGAAGTATTCGAGTCCCAATATAAGACTGTCCTCGTCGGAGTATTTTATAGCAAGCTCGGCTCCGAAGACCGCTTGCACAATCCAGTCATTTTTACGTCCAACGAGCGTTGGGAATTCTCCGATGTCGTATTCTGCATTCAACATAGATTCTGCGAAGTCATCGCTCAGTGTACCTTCAAAAAACGCAGTCTGAACTTTGTTGCTTACTGCGACTTCGCCGCGAACATCGAGATCGAAAAACGCTGTAGAGAAATCCAGACCAAATTGTTTCAAGCCGGCATTTCTAGCGGCTGCACTCAGAGATATTTCGGTGGTGTCGAATAGGAACTCAGCTCGAAGTGCGCCCGCAATATCTCGCGGCGTGGCGAGTTCCTGGAGGTTGATGGCTCCGTAAAGATTCCAACCCAATTCTTCGAATGGCATGTGAAGCTTGAGAAGGGAGACTCCCTGGCGGGTATCGAATACTGCCAGCGGGTCGCGAACTTGAGCCTGGAGAAAGTCGGTAGGGTTCCAGAATCGTCCCGTTCCCCAACGAACAGGTTGCTTACCAACGGTCACGTAAACCGTGCGAGCAATATCAAACTTTAGCCAAAGCTGGTCGAGCGATGCTTGAGTGTTTGAAGCGGGTTGTGAATCAGCGAAGTCAAAGTCAAACGAATCGAAAGCCGAACTCCCTGCTGTTAGTTGTTGTACGATACGGCCTCGCGCATAGGCACGAATTCGTTCGGTCGGTCGGCTATCCATATAGAGGTCAAAGAGCGCGGGGCTTTGTAGGGCATAGTCTGCAGGCTCACCCTCCTCGTAGGTTGAATAATTGAGTTGTAGATAAAGAAAACCACCTATCTGAGTGAGGTCATCTTTTTCTTCGAGTTTATTGTCGAGTCTGGCTTCAGCATCCGAATCGGAGTCTTCTCCGCCCCCGAACATATCGTCTTCACGGCTTTCCTCATCGAAGACATCGTCATCCCGGCTTGGTTCGTCGGCGTAGGCAGTTGAAAAGGTGGTGGCTACCAGCCCTGCAGTGAGTAAAAAGAAACGGACACGCAACATGAGATGGTTTCCTAGCGGCTCTTTGATTCAAGCCAAGCTTTGGTGAAGATATTGGCGTCGAGCGCTCGTAAGTCAACTTTACGCATGACCACTAAAGTACTCTTTCCTTTTTCTATCTCATCAAAAATCCGAATCTCTTTAGGGAAATAAATATCTTCACCTTTGCTCTGGCTGTAGAGCTTGTTCCATTTTGGATAGTAAGATGTTCGCATCAAGCGTCCGGATAAAGCTCTTTCTTGCTGCTTCAAGATATTGGAAGTCTTCACATCCACCCAAAGTTCCATAACGGGGTAGGCCACGTCGGCATCTTTTTTGGCTTCGAGCTTGAGGTGGTGAACTTTAAATTTCCCCAGCTTTTCTTCACCAACATATTTCGGGTTGAATTCTAGGGCCAACCTGGATTCATCAAAATCAGAACGTTGTGAGTTGGTCCCACCGATACGCTCGCGCTCAGTGCGCCGCTCCCATTTGCCAACGGTCGGGTCATACATAAAGAGGTTTTTATCGATTCGTAGATATCCTTTACCAGCTTCTGCTTTGGGGCGAGTGAACATAATCATGAGCTTGTCCTGTTCATCACGCCGGTAAATCACGGCTTCGTAAACGAGGTCAGTTTTACCTTTTTCTTTTTGCTCGATAAACGCGAGGGACTTGTAGTCCCCTGAGTTCTTTTGGCGGTTGTCGAGTTGAACGAGGAGTTTTGTCATCTCGGCATCGGACATCGCAAAAGCGGGTCCAGCCGTGAATAAGAGAGATACTAAAACGAGATAACGCATAGAATGGATTCCTCAGCTGGTGTGTTGAATGGCGGTAACGGGTTGCATCCGGGCTGCTCGAGTCGCAGGGAAGAGCGCCGCGAGCATCGTGATGATTGTAAAGGTTAAGACGGCAGATGTGATCTGAGATGACTCCACAACAAGGTGGAGGGTATCACTCATCAAAACACTTCGCATCGCTCCTTCAGGAATAGGCACTCCCACCGTGTCTAAGGTGTTTGCAATTCCTGCCCCGAGAAGGCTACCGGCAGTGCTTGCGAAGAGCCCCAGTAGGAATGCCTCCGTCATAACCATAATCAGTACACGTCGTCGACGCATACCAATGGCTCTGAGACTGCCGATTTCTCGTGTGCGCTCTCTAACGGAAATAAACATTGTATTGATAATGCCGACAATGATGATGACCAGCAGGATGCCGATAAGCGTAATGGATATCGAGTCAATCGCGGTAACGGCCCAGGTCATAAAAGTGATCTCGTCACGCCAAGTCGTTAAATCTAGGCGCTGGCCGGTCCAGTCTTCACCACTTACAATTTCGAACTTTTGCCAAAATGGCGCAGGCATATATTCCATAAGGTCAAACCCGGCTTCAAGAAGCTTGTCGGATAACTCTACACGGATGTCGTCGGCGTCCCGTGGCTCGTTGAGGTAAACCTGAACTGCACCCGTGGTATTATCGTTGTAACCGTAGAGATCTTTGAGAACCTGCTTGGGCACAAAGATGTTCCACATCGATAAAATACCCACATCTTTTGCTATGGCGGCGACAGTTACGTCTCGGGTGTTCACTTTACCTTGGAGTGTTTCGGTGGTGATGGTTAGAGAGTCGCCAACGTCCACTTCTAATTTCTTGGCTTGACCGGCGAAAATCATAATCGTGTCGTCATCGCTCAGTCCATCCACACTGCCCAGTATCTTAACTTGTCCTTCGGGCTTGTAGTCGCTTTGAGGGGCGAGTTGGAGCTTGTCGCGCAGGAGGGGCTCTTCTGCGATGGTAATCGACCCCATTGCAGCTTGAATGGTTGTGGTGTCGCTTACTATTTTCCCCCAGCCTCGGCCACGGTCTAAAACATAGCCGCGGTCACCGATGATTTCTGTGACGGCAGCACGTAGCTCATCACGTACAGTGACAACGGGGTAGGCATCTTGAGGCTTTGCTTTATAAAAGCCAGCAACGTTGATGTGTCCGGCCACAAGCATGGTCGCCGAGCGCAGCATGGTATCACTTACGCCTCGAGAGAGAGCTAAGTTTGTGACCAGAAGCAATGAGACAGCCGCGAGGGCAAACGATAAGAGTAGGGTGCGCCTGCGGGCTTGAACCAGGTTTCGCCAAGCGATGATAAAGTACATTGTCATGGGCTACTCCTTGGCCTGCATTGCGGTAACAGGTTCAATTCTGGTTGCAATTCGTGCCGGGTAAAGTGTGGAGATTAAGCTTACTGAGAGAACAACTGCCAATCCGATGAGGATATGCTCTAACCCAATGGTCGGGAAAAGTTTGGGTCCTGAGAAGAGGAAAATCAACTGCCGACTTGGGGCAGGGATTCCTACTTGTCCTAACCATTGGATTGTTAGGAAACCAAAGCCAGAACCAACCAGGCCTGAGAAGATACCTAAAATCATAATCTCAAGGAGAAAAAGCTTCATGATGAAGTTTTGCTGAGCGCCAATGGCACGCATGGTACCGATTTCAGTTACACGTTCGAGGGTCGCCATGACCATGGAGTTGTTGATGATAACAAGCGCCACCAGAAAGATGATGAAGATGGCGATGTACAAAACAACTCGCAGGACAACGATGAACTGGCCAATAAGTCCTGAGGCCTCTTCCCATCCAACAACCTGAAGGCCCAGCTTATTTTCTTGAATGGCTTTTTCAATATCGGTTTTAGCTTGAAGTTGGTCGATACCGGGCTCGAGAATAATAGCGGCATGAATTGCCAAGCCATTGTCTATATCTTCAGCATCAAAAGTCGTGTCGAGCAAAGTGTGTGAGAACTGCTCACCTTCGTTGCTGTCTAGAGCGTTAAAGGTATCGTCCTCTATATCGTCTTCGAGTGAATCGCTTCCGCCGAAAAGAGCATCTTCTGCATTTTCTCGGTCGACGTCCTGAGTGTTCACTTCGTCTCGGATGCTGTTGAGCTCGGCTTTCATTTCCTCACTCATCAGGCCGTAAAGCTCGCGAAAGCTTATGAGGTCGATGAGGTTGGCAGCGCCGGCTAAGTCAGTCTTCTCAAGTCCCTTAAAGTTGTAAACTCCCCAGAGCTTTACGTTGATGGACTTATAATAACCAGACTTGGTTACGGCTCTGAGTGTAATGGTGTCGCCAACGTTGAACCAATGCAGCTTAATCATCGGGACAATGGTCTCGTAGAAGAAATCGTAGCGCTTATCAAAGTTTGAGTCGTCGACTTTGAGAAAGGCTTGGACGCGTTCGTCGAGTGTACCTTCAACGGAAGGTAGCAATGATTTAAGTTTGTCGTTGAGCATGCGCGAATCGGCGGTGCTTAGTTCGTAGGTAATGCCCCGGTATTGGCGGGGTAGACGTTTGGCTTCCGACTTGAGGCTCGCGTCGTTTTCGATTGTTTTGTCAAACGTGTCGCGTTGGTCCTTAATTTTGTCGAATGCTTTTGCGACTTTGTTTTTGACCCGCTGGTCGTAAACCCGCTGAGCAATGAGGTAGCCTCGTTCACCTTCAGGGACCATGGTGCCCTGAGTAATCTGAAAACTATCAAAGTTTTGAGAAAAGCGGGTGATATCCGTCCCAAGGTTTCGAAAATAACCAATTTTACCCTCATCACCCAATGGAGCAATATTGGTATCAAGATGGTAGAATACTTCATCAGGCTTGGTGTCGAGACCGTCCCAGAACCCAGCAACCTTGATCGTCTCAATTTGCTCAAGCATTTTGTCGAGTCGTTCAACGTCTCCGGCGACATCCCGGCCACGGGTAATTTCGGCTTCTCGATCTGCGATGATGCTCTTGATTTTTGCGATAAGCTCTTGGCGCATTTCCTGTTGCCCGTTATCGACAACATCTCTTAGCTCGTTGATGCAGGAATCGAGTTCATTACCGTCGTTGCTGACGATAACACTGCTAGAACCCATGGGTACCATTGCTTTCACGCCAGGGACTGCTTCGATGACTTCTCGTGCATCTCCAAATCGCAGCATTTCACCGTAATCAGGCGTACCCATGAAGCCGTCTCCGTAGAGAGAGAGTTCATCTTTTGCATCTTGTGAATAAACCTGAAGGTTGCCGCCGAGGCTCGACGTGATGGTGCGCTCCATGGATTGATTCACACTGTCGGTGAGGGCCAGGCCCAAGACGAGCAGGAAGGTACCAAAGGTGATGATGGTGCCGACGATGATGCTCGAGAATTTATGTGCAATTAGATTTCTAACTGCGATTTGAATCGACATGGTATCCACGGCTTAGACCGCCTTTTCTAAATCAGCTTCGCCGTGGTCTAAGATGACTCCATCTTCGAGCTTCACAATGCGGCGTGCGTGCTTCATGACGCGATGGTCGTGGGTTGAGAAGATGAAAGTGGTGTTGTCTTCTTCGTTCATATGTCTCATGAGGTCGATGATATTTTGCCCCGTGACTGAATCCAGGTTTGCGGTTGGCTCATCTGCCATCACGATTTGGGGCCGAGTCACAAGTGCCCGGGCGATGGCTACACGCTGACGCTGACCGCCGGAGAGCTCGTTGGGGCGCTGCTTCATTTGCGGGGTGAGGCCAACCTTTTCAACAATTTCTTCGACACGCTTACGACGCTCAGCTTTCGTCAGATCCCCTTGGAGAAGAAGTGGAAATTCAACGTTCTGAAATAGATTCAAGACCTGCACGAGGTTGAAAGTCTGGAAGATAAACCCAAGGTTGCGTAATCGCAGCTCTGTTCTGGCTTTATCATCTAGGGTTTCAATGGGTTGGCCGGCGACGAGAACTGTGCCGGTCGTCGGGACGTCAACACAGCCGATGAGGTTCAAGAGTGTCGTTTTACCACTGCCTGAGGGCCCGGCAATGGCCGTAAATTCACCTTGGGCGATGCGTAAATCTATGCCGCGCAGGGCCTGGACCACTGTTTTACCCAGTGGGTAGTCTTTGGTGACGCCTCGAATATCTACAATTGCACTCATTGATTAGCCCTATCTGTGACCCTGAGGGTTAAGTTCCCCCAGGGCAGTCGGTGGCCTATACAATGGACGCAGTTGACCCTGGTTTCAAGGGGAGACGGGTGCCTTCTGCTCAGGCTCGGGAGATACATAGATCTTAGACCCACCTTCCCGGAATTCTTGGCTTTTATCACGCATGCCTTCTTCAATAGCTTGTGCGTTGGTGAGGCCTTTTTCTTCTGCATATTTACGAACATCTGCGGAGATTTTCATCGAGCAGAATTTGGGTCCGCACATGGAGCAGAAGTGAGCGACTTTTGCGCTGTCTTTGGGCAAGGTTTCGTCGTGGTAAGACCGAGCCGTATCTGGATCGAGCCCGAGGTTGAACTGGTCTTCCCAGCGAAATTCAAAGCGGGCCCGGCT
>JABJBS010000075.1 GCA_018668695.1 Deltaproteobacteria bacterium | reverse complement strand
TGCTTTTCAGGGACTTCGACATGCAACTACGGTGAGATAAGCGTCACCGACACGAGTTGCCAGAACTGCCAAGTTTTAAACCAGCTTTATACAGCGCTTTGCGACGCTGGAATCACCGACAGCTTGGCCGACATCGAGGCAGGCATCGAGTGTTCAGAACCCACTCAATAAAACCGCCACGACCGCGGTGCCCACACCGCAACGATACCCACAATCAAAACATCGACTGAGTCGGATGAATTGTCAAAATCCATAAGTCAATTCTTGGGGCTTCCCCTAGATTGACCTCCTCAATAAATCACGCCCGCCCCATCAAAGTCACAGAATCACTCTGTCTGCGAGCATCGTGCATCGACGAATATGTAAGTAACCGCCCCAACCCAATGTGGCCTCCTTCTTGCAGAGTTGTAACCAAGCGAAAAGGAAGACTGTATTGAAAACCCCACAATCCCCATTCGACGTCGTCATTATTGGTGCAGGTATCATTGGATCGATGATAGCCCACATCGCCCAAAGCCGTGGACTCAACGCAGCACTACTCGGAATAAATAAAGTTGGCCAAGTATCCAGTTCCGCCGTCGGTATTGTTCGCGACCATGTCTTTAACCTACCTACAAGAAAAATTGGTAATGTCGCTGCAGCCGACTCACAAACACAATACAAAGATTTAAGTACAAAAATATTAAATGAAATTGGCCTATCGAGTGGATTTAAAGAGCTACCAATGGTGGTTCTTTCCGAGAGCGAACATCAAAGTGAAAGTTTTGATGAGCTTCTAAAACAATCACTGAATGACCTAAACCAATGGCAATTACTCACTCCTGAGCAAATAAGAGAAAAGGTTCCTCAGCTCAGAAATCGACCTTACCGTTCGCTCTATACATCGGCTACGACGCTTATCGACTCTCAGCTTCTTTGTGATGCTTTGTACCTCATGATTACGAAACACGGAGGATGGGTAAACCGGAGCCTACACGCCGTCCGGCCAATATTCGAGAATAACCGTACAGTGGGCGTAAAGGCCATTCAGGGGGGGAAGTCTTGGAATCTAGAAACGCAACAAGTTGTAGTTGCGACAGGAATATGGAGCACCGAACTACTTCCGAAAACATTAAATATTCCCATCACACAAAAGTACGCGCATGCGCTAAAGGTACCGAATACTTCACAACTCAACAATGTCATTGTCCGAGATAAAATGACCATCATCCCTCTCGACTCGAATCATCTTCTTGTAACCAGTATTGAACAACCGACTCAGAAACATAATACAGATGAGGCGTATTATCGTCAGTATCTACTTGACGAGATCACCCAAATCATACCTTCTCAAAAAGGGAATACAGTTGAGCAACATTCAATCTCTCATCTTTCGGCAACGCCCGATGGTCTGCCCGTAGTCGGAAAAACGACGGTTGATGGTCTACAACTGGCAACCGGTCATGATGCTCTCGGAATTACGCTCGCGTGCGAAACAGCCAGCACAATTGTCGGTAATATAATTGATAAAACAACAACGAACATCGACTCAAGATTCTCCCCACTTCGTTACCTCGAGCATACGCAAGTAACCTAAGTGTAACTGCAATGTTCCACTCTGAAACGATCCGGTAACCTAAAACCTGTATCAATAAGCATTACTTCCAGGCATGAAGCTTGCACTTGGAAATCCGAAGTTTAACCGAAAGCAACCAAGTGAAATTCAAAACAATCATTGAGCCTTTTAGAATCAAGACCATTCAACCAATACGCCAAACGACTGAAGCAGAACGCTCGGAGGCACTAAAGAACGCCTCCTACAATCTCTTTCAGGTACACGCTGATGACGTGCTTATTGACCTCCTAACAGACAGTGGAACCGGAGCGCTTTCTGACCAACAATGGTCCGCTATGATGCGTGGAGACGAATCTTACGCCGGTTCACCATCCTATTTTCGGTTTGAAAAAGCTGTCCGTGAAATCATGGACTTTGCCCATATCATCCCCACGCACCAAGGAAGAGCTGCAGAAAATATTCTATTTACTTCTTTGGTTGGCCCTGGACAGGTGGTTCCGAGCAACACCCACTTTGACACTACGCGCGCAAACATCGAGGCAATGAAAGCAACGGCGTTAGACTTGCTTATACCAGACGGACACCAGCCGAGTTCTCAGCACCTTTTTAAAGGGAATATGTGTATTAAATCACTGGAGCAAGTGATCGAAAAGGAGGGTGTGAAAAACATCCCACTGATCATGGTCACGATCACTAATAATTCAGGAGGTGGTCAACCCGTTAGCTTGGAAAATATCAAGCAGATTAGTGCGGTCGCACGCCATCATAAAATTCCATTTTTTATTGACGCTTGCCGCTTCGCTGAAAACAGCTGGTTCATAAAAAAACGCGAGCATGGCTACCAAGATTGCTCTCCTCTGGAAATTGCCCAGAAGATTTTTTCATTGGCCGATGGTTGTACAATGAGCGCAAAAAAGGATGGAATGGTCAACATTGGCGGATTTCTTTGCCTCAACCAAGATTCCGTCGCAGAGCGATGTCGTACCCACTTAATACAAACTGAAGGGTTTCCAACCTACGGTGGACTGGCCGGATACGACCTGGAAGCATTGGCAGTAGGCATCAAAGAATCTCTGGATCCTCACTACTTAGAATATAGGATCCAATCGATAGCTTATCTTGGAGAAAGATTAACCAAGGCGGGGATTCCTATCGTGCTTCCAACCGGTGGACATGCAATCTATATCGACGCTTTGCAGATGCTCCCCCACCTTAAGCCAACACAGTATCCAGCTTGGGCTCTGGCCAACCAGCTTTACCTATCAGGTGGGATTCGCAGCGTTGAAATTGGAACTGTGATGTTTGGTCTCCAACCGGATGGAACCGAGAAAGCAGCACCTATGGAACTTGTGCGTTTAGCCTTCCCAAGGCGCACTTACACACAGAGCCACGTAGACTATGTTATTGAAGTACTTACTCACGTAGATAGTATTAAAGACCAGATTCCGGGTTATCAAATTATCTCAACGCCGCGCCCGCTTCGACATTTTACGGCGAACCTCAAGCCACTGAAATTGAATCCGGCCGCTTGATAATCCTCACTGGTTACAACACTAAAACTATAACTCCACACTCATTTCGGCGTTACCCTCTCAAGCTCAGGTGCCTTAAATGATCACCCCACGGTAACCCCTAGTTCACGAATAGTAAATTATGAACCGAGATAACGCGGTATGCCCTCCCTAACATAACATGGCACAACTCGTGCTTGTCATAATACCAAGAAAGGGCTTCATCATGAGCACGGTATAAAGAGTCACGAGACACTACATCACCCGAGACCAAAAGCGGTCGAAAGCATATCACCAACCAAGAGACCCCTGTGAAAGTTATTTT
>JABJBS010000074.1 GCA_018668695.1 Deltaproteobacteria bacterium | reverse complement strand
GAAGGGTATGTTTCATCGCCAGTTTGGTGTCATCAACGCAATGCTCGAAATATTGGGGATGGAAAGCGTTGCATGGTTTAGCTCATTTTGGACAGCTTTCTGCGCAAATGTCTGCACGAATGCCTGGCTTGGTTTTCCCTTCATGATGGTGGTTTGTTTAGGAGCCTTACAATCTATTCCCAAAGAGCTTTATGACGCGGCGTCCATTGATGGAGCCGGTTTCTTCGCCCAATTCAAACACATCACTTGGCCTCTTCTTATGCCGGCGATGGCGCCCGCTGTGATGTTGGGGATTGTTTGGACCTTCAACCAATTCAATATCGTGTACCTGGTGAGCGGCGGGGAGCCCGATAACTCAACCGATATTTTGATAAGCGAAGCATGGCGGTGGGCGTTCGCGCGCCATGAGCAATATGGCTATGCGGCTGCATATGGAGCATTGATATTTGTGTTGCTCCTCGGCTGGAGCGCTTTATCTACGCGGGTTGCCCGTAAGTTGGAAAACGCATGAAATCTATAAAGTTTCAATATTTCCTATCGCATTGTGTTTTGATTTTTGTGAGCATGTTAGCAATTTATCCGGTGCTCTGGGTCTTGAAGATGGCTTTAAGTCCCGGGGACTCTTTCGACGTCTCGCCTAATCCCTTTCCGAGCGAGATCAGCACTGAGCATTTTGAAAAGGTTCTAGGGCTTGGGCAAGCGGGCAGCTGGGCCTTTGGACGTCAGTTTTGGAATTCGTTAATTGTTTCTGGTGCGACGACTCTTATCTCGTTGGGGATTTCTTTGAGTGCAGCTTATGGTTTCAGCCGTTTGCGCTTTCCGGGCCGCGATGTGGGACTTCTCGCGTTGATGTTGACGCAAATTTTTCCCGGCGTGGTGATGCTTGTGCCTCTCTACATTATTTTGGACTTTTGTAACTTACTCGACACCCTCTCGGGACTTTGCCTCGTCTACTGCGCCACAGCTCTTCCCTTCTGCACCTGGATGCTGAAGGGGTATTTTGATTCTCTCCCGGTAGAGATGGAGGAGGCTGCGGTCATCGATGGAGCGGGCCGGTTTACGATATTTTGGTATCTGATTCTGCCATTGGCCAGACCAGCGATAGCTGTGACCGCTCTTTTTTCCTTTATGACTGCATGGAACGAGTTTATCCTCGCCGCCACACTTTTAGGAGATTCTTCTTTGTTTACGTTGCCCGTAGCGCTCCAGCAACATGTTGGGGAGTTTCAAACGCAGTGGGGAAGTTTTGCAGCGGGTGCTGTGGTAACAAGCCTACCAATTATGATTCTGTTTTATGCTTTGCAGCGTCATCTTGTGGGTGGGCTCACGGGAGGTTCTGTGAAAGGATGAAGCGCCGCGCAGGATGCGCCCAGCGAAGTGAGTTAAGTTGTGAAGAATAAAGCAAAGATAGTTGCAACCATAGGGCCGGCCTCCCAATCAAAAGATGTGTTGAAAGAAATGATTTTAGCCGGAATGAATGTGGCTCGAATCAATTGTTCCCATAGCAAGCATGAGCATATGCGAGAAATTGTTCGTGATATCCGGGAGCTTAACGCAGAACTCGAAAAAAATGTCGCCGTCTTAGTCGACCTCCAAGGTCCCAAGATTCGTATCGGTCAGATGGAGGACGGCGTGGTCCTTGAGCCGGGCGACACATTTATCATTACCAGTACAGATCATGTTGGATCGGCGAAGTCTGCGTATATCAGTTACGAGCAATTTGCCCGAGATGTACAGCCGGGCGAAAGCATCTTGATAGATGATGGTAAGCTAGAGCTCAAAGTGGTTTCTTCGGATAAAAAGGAGCAGGTCGAGCTTGAGGTCGTACATGGTGGTCCGCTTGAGTCTCGCAAAGGGGTCAATCTACCCAATACGAAAATCTCTTTACCGGCTCTTACTTCCAAAGACCGCGAGGACCTCGAAGTCGCTTTAGAGCTTGAGGCAGAGTGGCTGGGGCTTTCGTTTGTACGAAGTGCGGTGGATGTGATCGGACTCAAAGAGAAGATTGCCGAGCGCGTAAGTCCAACAAAGGTTGTCGCGAAAATCGAAAAACCTGAAGCCATCGAAGACATGGATGCGATTATCCAGGCAACAGATGCCATTATGGTTGCGCGTGGGGATTTAGGCGTTGAGATTCCAATGCAAGAGGTTCCCGTGATCCAAAAGACCTTGGTTACGAAAGCAAGAAGAGCTGGCAGACCTGTGATCATCGCAACGCAGATGATGGAAAGTATGATTGTCCAAAGTCGGCCAAGCCGTGCCGAGGCCAACGACGTCGCAAACTCTGTTCTTGATGGTGCAGATGCCGTGATGCTGAGCGGCGAAACTTCAACCGGACGTCACCCCGTGGCCGTGATCGAAGCCATGATGAGTATTGTGACACATACTGAAGAGGTCTTTCAGCCTCGTCGCCGTGATAATCCGCCCATGGATGTGACCTGTGGTCGTTTCGTAACCGACACGATTTGCTTCAACGCCTACAAGGTCGCGGCCCAAATTGAGGCCCGGGCAATTTTGACGATGACGGATTCGGGTTACGCCGGTATTAAAATCGCAAGCCACCGACCTGACTGCGAAATCGGGGTTTTTACCAGTAACCGATCGATCCTCAACATGCTCAGTTTAGTATGGGGTGTGCAGGGCTATTATTATGAGGGGTTTGTCAGCACCGACGATACAGTGCATGATATTCAAGAGATCCTCCGAGTGAAAGGTGTGCTACAAAAGGGTGACCGAGTGGTCAATACCGCAAGCATGCCTATGAACGACAAGGGGATGACCAATACGTTGAGGGTCACCGTCATTTCTTAATGAGGGACCAACGCCGAAGAAGGGTGGGGTTTTGA
Organism: Deltaproteobacteria bacterium; assembly: GCA_018668695.1. Taxonomy (NCBI): domain Bacteria; kingdom Pseudomonadati; phylum Myxococcota; class Myxococcia; species Deltaproteobacteria bacterium. The sequence continues at coordinate 734 of JABJBS010000074.1, read as the reverse complement.
GTTCAGCTCAAGAAATGAAAGGTCCAAGCGGCTCGTGGTTCTTTGTACCACGTCGCCTACCGAATCCTCGCGTCCGCGTGTTTTGCTTTCCTTACGCTGGTGGCAGTGCCACCTTGTTTCGCGATTGGCCGAAGGATCTTCCCGGCGATGTTGAGCTCATTGGCGTACAGCTGCCAGGCAGAGCATTCCGACTTAAAGATCCTCCCTTCACTCAAATGTCGAGCCTACTTGATGAGCTTGAAAACCAGCTCGGTCCTAACCTTGATGTCCCGTTTGTTTTTTGGGGGCACAGCTTTGGCGCGATTCTAGCTTACGAACTTACTCGCCGGTTTGAAAAACAGGGACGAACGCTTCCGCTTATGGCGATTCTTTCGGGACGCAGGGCGCCGCATTTACCCAGCACAGGTTTTGATGTGCGAACCATGGGGGATGATGAGTTCATCGAAGAGCTGCGTAAGCTTGGCGGAACACCGGACGAAATCATCAATAACCGGAGGCTGATGAATTTGGTATTGCCTGCCCTCCGTGCTGATTTTGAACTTTTAAACACTTGGCAGCATGAGCCAGGGCAAACTCTTGCTGTTCCTCTTCGCATCGTTGGCGGCAAAGAAGATCTCCCAATTAAAATCGAAGACTTAGAAGCTTGGGGACAATACACCCGGTCTGGTTTCTCGGTTCATCTCTTCAAGGGAGATCATTTCTACGTTCACCACGCGGAGGACGAACTCTTACCT
>JABJBS010000073.1 GCA_018668695.1 Deltaproteobacteria bacterium | reverse complement strand
TGTGACGGCGACCCGAGCAATGGCTGTGAAACCAACATTAATACTCTGAGTAATTGCGGTAGCTGCGGTAACAGCTGCGACCTAGCCAACGGCTCTGAAAGCTGCGCGGCTGGTACATGTGAGTTGACGGGCTGCAACACCGGTTATGCCGACTGCGACAGCCAAGACGTCAATGGGTGCGAGATTTACACGCTTAACGATGTATCCAATTGCGGCTCTTGCGGCCTGACCTGTAGCAACGCCAATGGCGGGGCTTTTTGTTCTGCCGGGCAATGCGCACCAGAGTGCAACAACGGCTGGGGTGATTGTGATGACTATACGGTCAACGGCTGTGAAACCCAGCTCGGAACGCTCAGCAACTGCTCAAGCTGCGGCAACGCATGTAACTTGCCCAATGCCTCGTCGGTGTGCAGCAGCTACGCTTGTGCGGTGAGCACTTGCTCAGAAGGCTATTGTGATTCTAACGGCGTGGCGGTTGATGGCTGTGAATATGCATTGAATTCAAACCCAAGCTGTTCGCAATGGATTGACTTGGACGAATACCTCAGCGGTCTGATCAGCCCCGGAAATACGAGTCTGATTCGCGGAGATTATGGTGACTCATTGAACTTCTCAGGATTGGCTGGTGAGTACTGGTTTAGGATGAACATTGTAGAAGGTTATAGTAACTGGGCACTGTCTTGGGACCTGAGTGCAACCATTACCGTCGACCCTGGTTCAGCTGTGGACTACGACTTAGAGGTTTACTACGACAACCCATGTTCAGGGCAATTGGCTGGATTTTCATCTTCGAGCGGTGGCACAGCTGAAGCTGTGAACATCAGTTGGAATGACAACGTGAGTACCTTAAGCTTCTCTGACCCAGACGACAGCCGGTACATCTTTATCCGAGTGAAGTTTCAAAGCGGCAATAGCTGTTCTTCAGGCGAAGCATCCACTTACACATTGACGGTTGTCGGGGACACCTGATTCATATAAGCGGCCTTTGTGAAAGCTGGAGAACCTGAATTGGCGGCCCTGAGCCGCTACCGCGATATCATCGACGATTGGGATAGCTTTGTGGAGTATGCCACAAGTCCCGTCCCATATTGTTTTTGGGTCAATACCTTAAAGATTTCCGAAGAGGAGCTTTTGGCTCGTTTTCGGGCCGATGGTATCAAGTCCACACCTTTGCCCTGGCTTCCAGGGGCGCACCGATTAGACAGTAAAATCGCTTTGGGTAAACGCTTTGAGCACCTCACGGGACTTATCTATATCCAAGAGGAAGTCTCTATGGTGCCAGTTGCCATCATGAACCCGCAGCCCGGAGACCGGGTACTCGACATGTGCGCGGCGCCGGGGAGTAAGACTTCCCAAATAGGGGTGCGGATGGAAAACCGAGGGAGCATCATCGCCAATGATTCTTCTTTTGGACGGCTTCGGGCTTTTCGCCGTAATCAGGAGAGGCTTGGGATTATCAATCTTACCCTGACCAATCGAAATGGCTTCGATTTGCCTTTGGCGTGGGGGCCTTTTGATAAAATCCTCGCCGATGTCCCATGCTCTTGTGAGGGCAACTCCAGAAAGAGCTTGGCTGCCCTAACTCGAAAAGAGGAAGGTTTCCACGAGAAGCTGGTGGTCACGCAGACGCGGATTTTACGTCGAGCGTTGCGCTTAACGCGCCCCGGTGGAACCGTTCTCTACAGCACGTGTACCTATGCCCCGGAGGAGAACGAGGGTGTCTTGGATACTATCGTTAAAGAGTTCGATGGCAGCGTCGAAATCGTCCCGCTTCACGGTGAGAAAAGCGATCCCGAAATAGTACTTCCGGCCCTGAAAACGTCACCAGGTTTGTCTAACTGGGCTGGACAACAATTCCACCCGGCGGTATCGGGAGCCGTTCGTTTTTACCCACATCATAATAATACAGGTGGGTTTTTTGTTGCGGCTCTCAGAAGAGTCGAATAACAATAGTGCTTGGAATTTCGACTACGTACAGACGTATAGTAGGGGCTCGAAATGGCGTATCCGCAGCTTGTACAGCGTACCGAAGAAGTGGACCAGGATAGTCTTAGGACCTTGGTTTGTGAGCGTTTCGGTATCGACCCAGGTGTGTTCAACAATCTGGTATTTTTTCGTTCCAACAGCCGTCTTGTTTCCATTGTAAACAAGGATCATGTTCCGGTTGAAGGCCATGGCGTGGAAGCAAAAGGGATTACTTTTTTGCACGCACAAATGCGCTTTCCAAAGCTCACGACCGCAGCTGTTTACTTCATTGGCGGACATGCTTCGCGTAATGTGGTGTCACTGACGCGTGATGAAACGGATGCCTTCTTATCTCGTGAGACCATCAATCTCGAAGACGCTGAAATAGAGCGATGCACGAGCCAAGGTTATATCGTTGTAAAGCACGAGGGCATCGTGATGGGGCTTGGTTTTCTGAGGTTTCCAGCCGAAGGGGGCGCGGAACTTGAAAGCTATTTCCCTAAAAGTTGGTCAATAGAGCGGGGCGGTTCAGCGTTTGGCTTGCCTGAGCAAGCATCGCTCTAACCTAACCAAATCGTAAAATCATCCAGGTCAAAAACCTCTCCCACAAATGGGAAACTCATATTAATAAATCGGTGCAGATTTCCCGGCTTGCCATCGCCAATGATGGGCCATGAAGGTACGGGTTCGCGGTAAGTGTTTTCACCTTCGAGCATGTGGCTTCTATCGGAGCTAAAATCTTCACGAAATGTTTTTGCATCGACCACTCGAAACATTGGGTGGAAAGCCTCGGGCATGGTGGCGCTTGCTTGGAAGCTTTTTTGAACCCACTCTTGGGCGGGGACGGGATAACCGAGGGTGGTATCCAGGTCCCAGATTTCGAGTTTTTCACCCCGAGTCACAAGAATAACATGGTAGTCCCACATCACAGGCTCGCCAGCGGCAGCTAATTTTTGGTCCCACATGGCAAAACACTTCGCCGGGTTGGAAATAACAACTGCAAACTTCTCAAGCTTTTCAAGTGCGGGCTCATTGGAGAGATGCCAAATGTTCTCCTCGCAGTAGTTTGCTTGATACTTGGGTTCGAAAGACATGGGCACTCCTTTTAGAGCTCTGAGTCTGGCGCCGGGCTTCTGGCCCAGTCACCGGTGCTTGAGTTGATTTCTAATGATATTTTCGTGTTGAACTTCATCCACCAAGGCAGATCATTCCTTCATACGTCTCTTCACATTCTTGGTCGTTACGGCAGCCAGTATAGATACAAAGACCGTCTTCACAGCTGTGGTTATCGGCGTCGTAGGCAGCCGATGCGTCGCTGGTCCCGCAGTCGGCTGAGGTGCTGCAGCTTGTGTAGCAAGTGGTTTGTCCAATGTTAAAAGGGTCTGCGCAAGTGGATGCTGCGCCCAAGTTTTCTTGGCACTCCAAATCATTATTGCAACCGGAATAGACGCATGCACCTTCATCGCAGCGATAATTATCCTGGTCGTAATGGGTCCCGGCGGCGGCGTAGCCGCAATCAGAGTCTGACGCGCACCCAGGTACACAAGATTTAAAATCGGTGAAGGGCATGGGATGACAACGGTAATTAGGCTGAATCTCAGCGCATTCAGCGTGTGAGTTACAGCCGAGCCATGTGCAACCGCCGTCGCTGCAGGTGTAGTGACTTGCATCGTATGCGCTGTATTGTCCGTTGTAGATGTCGCAGTCGGCGGGGGTGTCGCATCCGGTCACACAGATCGGAACAGGTGCAAGATCATCCGAGGTATTTTCATCTCCGGAGTTAGACGAATCGTTATCTGCATTGTCGCCCTCTTGCTGGGACGACGAGCGATCGCCGCCATCGGCACTTTCTCCAGCACACCCAATCAATAAGAGTAGGGCCAATCCAGATGTCCAAAGAAGGTTGAGTCGCATGGGCGGGGAATCTCCAAAATTAAGTTCTTAGGTTAAGGATAGAAGATAATCTTCGTGACAAACAAGTTAAAGTCGGAGCGGGATCGGCCTAATTGCTTCAAAGGCCTGTGACCGATATGGATTTCCTAGAGCAGGAGACTGAATGCAAAGAGTACTCGAACCAGAGCTCATGATAGATCCGCAGCAAACGGCTGCCTATGCCGATGCTGATTTCTCAGTTGGGCATCAAGGAATTGTTGACGCACTGGCTAAGCGCTTTTCAGATTTTGATTTTACCAGTGCCTGCCTGGATTTAGGTTGCGGACCACTGGATGTTTCGGTTCGGCTGCTGGAAAAGTTTAGGGAGATGACGGTTCACGGAGTGGATGGTTCCGAACCGATGCTAGAGCTGGGGCGCCGAGAGCTTGTGAAGCGGGGCCTGCAAACCAGAATGTCTCTCCTAAATCAGCGTCTTCCAGCACTTACATTGCCACAGGAATCTTATTCTCTAATCTTTTCGAGCTCGCTTCTTCATCACTTACACAACCCATCGGATTTATGGACAGTGGTCAAAAAAGCGAGCAAGCCGTCGACTCGGGTCTATATTGCAGACCTTTACCGGCCTGAAACCCCTGAAGCTGCCCGAGCTATGGTGGAGCGTTACACGCCCAATGAGCCCGAAATCTTGAAATTAGACTTCTTTAACTCTCTTTTGGCGGCATTTTCACTAGAAGAGGTGAATATTCAGCTGGAAGAGGCTGGTTTGAGCGACCGTTTGGCGATTGATATTTTAACCGATCGACATATGGTCATATCCGGGATTCTGTAACTATTTCTTGGATGTTGGACTGACTCCCGGGGCCTTGATAGCCTTTTCAGGCGCGTCGAAGGATGCGTATTACTCCGCTCGGGAGAATTCGTAAGAGGGTCGCAATCACGAGAAGGGGAACCATCGGCTTTATGGTTCTAAGTAATCGATTAGCAATATTGATCCTCGGCTTTTTGGTCGGAGGGTTACTGAACTTTGGCCGTATTGGAGCTGAGGCTTACCTACTTGCGACTTTTGAACCGATCCATGCGGTTTATGTAGCCACGGTTGGCAGCATGCTTTTCTCTTTTGTCCTACCTCGAGTGGATTGGGAGCAAAGCAAGTTTTCTAAGTTGGCGTTATGGGTAACTCTGGGTTTCGCAGCGTTGGTTTTGGCTTTGGTGGTAACCTCGCCCGGGCACTCCACTCAGGCTCTGGTCTGGTACCTACTTATTATTCTGAGTACAGCATTCCACCGCTGGATGTGTGGTGAGGTCTTACTACGCCATTTGAACCCGGCGGTAGCCCAGTCTTATTTTGCTTACCTGGGAACGTCCTATGAAATTGGTACTGTCGTGGTTATCGTCGCTTCTAAGGTTTATCCGGGCGACCTAGGGCCCAATGAGACGATGCTGTGTCTGGTCTTAATGTACCTCATGGTATCAGGACTTTTACTTCTTCAGTTTGTTCCTACTCGCAATCTAGAAGTTCGCTATCAGACCGGTGAAGATATGGGGTTTGACCGGGACGAGCCTGCAAGTTTTGATAAATTTAAAGGCTTTTATATCTTTTTCGGTATGCTCGTTATTTGTCTGGGGGCCGCGAAAGTCTCGGAAAGCTATCTGGTTTCCGTTGTTTTAAAAGAAGAACTCTCGTCCTACGCGGCAATCCGCGGAGTGATGGCCGACTACTACTTAGTCGCCAGTTTCTTCGTCATCTTAATCACCATTGGAATTGGTCGCCAGGTCCAGAGAACTCACACTTCACCGATTCGGCTGATTATCTTTTACATCGCTTCGGTTTTAACGGTCGCTCTGGTGGCAACATGGACCGATGTCTTTTATGCGTTCCTTGCATTGGCCATTGTTCGACGGGTTGCAGAGAACAGCCTGCTCAATCCTTCGGTCCAGATGGTCATCACAAGTTTTGCGGGTAAGCTTCGAACCAAACTTCGTTCAGCGCACAGCATTTTTTATTACAGTGCGGTGGGTGTACCACTGGCCATGCTTTACTCATACACGAGTGCTGCGTTGGAATCTGAGCGATTCCTATTAGGCAGTATTATTATCACGTTGCTGACCATCGCCTTGGTCTTACTCATGGGCTTTGAAAAACGTTTAGTCGCAGCACTCTATCAGTTTGTTTATGAGGGTAATAAAACATCTGCGGTGGGAGCGGTGCAGGCTCTTTCATTTTTAAAGCCGCCTCAATACTCGGAGCATATGGGAGAGCTTCTTAGCGCTGAGCCTAAGCAAGTGCTGCGCAAGACGATTATTATGGGGTTGGGTCATGTGAGCCACGATGACCAGACTACTGAAACGATTTTACATCAGTTTAAATCGGATAAAGAAGAAATACAGATAGCGGTGCTAGACGCCTTGAAATTGTCGAACCGATACGAAGCCATTCAATTCCTAGCCAAAATTATGATGGCCAAGGAAATGAGTCACAGCCTAAAAGTTCGAATGAATGCCGCACAGATGATTGCATCACTTTATGGTCGCAAGGCGATTCCGTTTCTTCTAAATGGCTTGGAAGATGAGGACGAGCGTGTCGTGGCAAATACCCTGGAAGTTCTAAGCGTTTTTAAAGACAAAAACCTCGCTCGGTATTTTCGTGAATTTGTTGAGTGGCCGGTGCCTCGTGTCCGGGCCAACGCTTTGATGGGCCTTGCGCATTATCGTCAGGACCGAGAATTGTATGAGGGTATCACGCGAGAGATTCTCGATGGCTACGATACACAAATGCTGGTGTCCGTACTTTATGTGGTGGGTTCACTTCGTGACAAAACATTCATGAAGCATCTTGATAAGCTTATGACCTCGCAATTGGCTGAAGATCCTATGGTTAGAAGAGGATTGGCTTGGGCCTTTACCCGGCTTGAGGATGAACGCGGCTTTGAATTGTTTGCGCAGCTCTTTGGAGCACCCTGGGACGGTAAAGAAGAGCCCTTTATGCACTTTGTCTCGCAGCTTAGTCGTCATCTGCGTTTTGACTTAGTGAAATATATCGCGATTCGTTACTACGACGATACCGATGTGATTATTGCGTTGAACGAAAAACTCGAAGTTTCCCATTTTGATTTTCATGAAGAGATTCAGTACCTGGAGATTCTGCTCGATACCATTGGTGAGAGCCGGAGAGCTTCAAAGCAGGGGCTAAAAGGACTTCTCTCCTAGAGAAGTTTGATGACCTCAGAGGCTGCTCGTTCTCCCGATTCAAGAGCCCCTTCCATGTAACCCATCCATTCCGTCGCTGTTTCCGTTCCTGCAAAGTGAATGCGGTCCACAGGCTCGCGCAAGCTGTGGGCTGAGTTGGTCCAAACGCCTGGCGACGGACTGGCGGTGGGGCAACCCAATGCCCAAGGGTCTTTGGCCCAATCTTTTTCAACATATTCAGTGGGGCTTAACGCATCTTGACCGAAGTACTTGGCGAAGTTTGCCAGGACCATTTCTTTGCGGTGCGCGTCCGATTGTTCAGACCAGCGTCGCCCTTCATTACCGACCAAGAATGCGAGCAGGGCCGGTTGCTTACCGTCATAGGATGTATTGTCGAAGATGACGGTGATGGGACCTTGAGTAGAAACCACTTCGCCCGAGAACCCTTTATGTCGCCAAAAGGGTTCTTTATAAGTTGCGATGCATTTGATGGTTTGACCCATTGTTGTTCCCTGGGTCAGGTATTCTCGAGATGCGGGCATGGCTGGCTCGTATTGAACCTTGCCTGCAAGGTTGGGAGGAACGGCAAGAATGACTCGCTTAGCGCTGACGCTACCGTGGTCGGAGTGGACGGTCACCTTTGTCTTTTTCTGTACGATTTTGCGAACCGGCCAGTTGAATTGAATGTCGCGGTCGAGTTTGGACTCCAAGTATCTGGACAATTCCTGAGCACCACCGGCGAACCGCTCCTGCTGTGCTCCACCTTCAATCTCTGAGAGCTTGAGTAAGCCGCCTCCCGCATTGAGGTAGGTGAGGAAGTGAAGCAACGAAAGCTCTGCAGGTTCGGCCCCGAATATTACACGGGCTGCAGCATCAAAAATTCCACGAACGCCTCGAGTGGGAATCAGCTTTCTCTTAATCGTTTCCACGGATGTGGCGTCTAGAGTTGCGGCATCCCGAACACGCATCGGTGCGGTTACGGGTACTTTTTTACGAGCTCGCTCAACGCGCATTAAGGCAAATTGTAGGACAGCTAAATTCAAAGGAGAAATGGAAGGGATGGAACTGTTATATGTGCTTATTTTCCCATCGTGGTTAAGAACCTTTTTCCCTTCATGAAACGTTGGAAAGGTTCGAATACCGGCTTGTGATGTAAGTCGGCTGAGGCGGTATTGAGTAGGGCCTAGCCATTGCCCGCCCAGGTCGAAGGTGGCTGAACCAACTTGTTGGCTTACTGTTCTTCCACCGACTCGGTCGCGCGCCTCCAAGAGGGTAACGGTTTTACCGGCTTGCTGAACGTTGTACGCCGCTTGCAGCCCAGCCAATCCAGCACCAATAACCACAACGTCGGTCGACTCTAATTTAATCTTCTTTTGAGAAGGTTTTTTGCTCATTCTGGTTTCCTAACGTCTCAAAATTTAGAGCTGATTGAGAATCGGGGCAAGTTATAAAGATAAGTGGCTGGCTCATCATTCAGTCTCAAAAAGCGATTGGTCTATTTGGGGGGGACCAATAGGGCCAAAACAGGCTTCAAATGTAAATATTTGTTGGTCGGTGATCCCCGTGATGGGCTTTTGGTTTGACAGTTGGCGTACCGCATCGCTATGCATCCCACATTCGATGACCGACACCTACACTATACACTCATGTCGAGGGAGCGCGCACATGTTGAAATCTTGGAATATCTTGTTGATAGGCCTTTTATCTTTGGGTTTGGCTGCTTGTGGTGGAGAAACCACTGAAGCTGGGAACCAAGATGGTACAACGATGGACGGAACCGATGGGGCGGATTCGACTACTGGAGACAATGTCTCTGGAGACAACGGAGCGGCTAACGGCTCAACCGACGCTATCGCTGAAATCCCTTTCGAGTGTAATGGTCAGATGGTTGCAGAAGGCCTGAACAATGGCTGGCAAGCAGGTCCTGATGCACGTGAATTCTACGCGCACCTACCGAACGTAGATAGCGACACACCCGTAAGCGTCATCTTCGCATGGCACGGAGTGGGTGATACCGCTTCAAACTTTCAAAACTTTATCGCTCCAACACCTGATGGTGACGCGGACTTCCCGTACATCATGATTTTTCCACAAGGAATGCGTCTGCAGCCTTATAGCCTCGATGGTTCCGGTACGATTGGTATCGAATGGGATGCATTCGAGAGCGAAAATGGCGACGATAACCTTGAAGCAGCACTCTTTGAAACAGTCGTTGGCTGCCTTGCTGAAGAGTACACAATCGATTCTGGACGTATTTACCACATGGGATTCTCTGGTGGAGCTATCATCAGTGCGATGATGCACAGCCGTTATCCTGAGATGGTTGGCGCTGCGTACATCATGAGTGGTGCATGGTTTAATAGCCCTGACACTGTCGATGCAATTGATACAGGTATGTTGACGGTTAACTTCCGTTGGGATGCGCTGAATCCTGCTCACGAAGGAACTATTCTGATGTCTCATGGCGGCGCCGGCGATATCTACGGTGATCCGCAGTTCTCGATTGCTGGTGTAGGCAACAACGGACGCATCATTAGTTTCGAAGACAGTGCTTCTTTCGCGCACTCGCACTTGCCTAACCACAACCGTAACGTCATCGATTGTGCACACACAGGTGGTCACTCAAACCACCCACAGTTATCTAACTCAATTGTGAAGGAGTTCTTCAAGGCACACCGTGCAGGGAAGGCTTCACCTTACCTTCTTGATGGTCTTCCATCGAGCCTAGATTCAATCTGTCGTTTGAATCCTTGATTTAGGTAAGAGCTTAAAAGCTTAAAATCAAAACGCCGCCTGATGCATTTAAAAGCATCAGGCGGCGTTTTTTTTTACGGTGGTAATAATTTCTCTCGCCTTGAGACGAGACTGACTCTTGTCATGAAACAAGAGCCAGTCACCGTCTACCGTGCCACAGGTTATTGGGCCCTGCGCACGGTTATCACTGGAGCCACCGCCCACCGCCGAGTAAATCGGTGGCTCCGTTGCCTGGCTAGGCAGTCTAGTATTTGCAGTCTCCTTTGTAAGAGGCTCTGTCCTGATCTGGAGACCTGAGAGTAATCCTTCGGGCACCCGGGTTTGCCGGGAGCCTATCTAGCGTGGCTCCTCCCGAAGAATGAGCCCGTAGAAGCTCTGGCGGAATCCAGTAGACAAGATTTTCGTCACCAAGAGACCATGGACAAAGGTTCATAGGCGCAGCGGCCTTGTGAATTGCCCTTGGCTGATGATTATGTTTTCGAACACCCATTTACATTTCCCATGCGCGATACACGCGCGTAACTGCGGGGAGACATGTTTGAACATGACACAGGTGAATAGAGGTGTGCTGAGTAGCCACCGGTCTCGCAAGATGGTTGGGAGTGCCTGGGTATGACAGGCACCCCCTGAGTATCCAGGAGTCAGGCTCTTCTTGTGTTCCGATTCAGGGTCGGAAGTCGAGCTGACCTTTGCGACGTTTCACAACGTCACATAATTTACCCGGTGGGCTTTCCACAGCTCACCAACACTCATGCATAGCGTTGCGCTAACGATCTGCCACCCAAGCAAACCGACAGCTACCACTATTTCCCAAATTGCGACAATCGATCGCAGGAGCAGAAAGGACGCACCAATCCCTTTAAGTTACAACCGGCATTCCAAACCCGTACGTAACTTTTGGTGAGACGCTACACAGCTCCCTTGGACACACGTGTCCACGAGTTGTCTTTAATTCGTCGAATTTACGTTATGGAAACGGCTCAGTAATCATCCACGTTCCTCCACGAACACATCCCTATCGCTGGCCAGAGCATCTAGGAGTTAATTCGCTGATATTTGGTGCGAACTTAATTGCTCGTACACCTTATTCGTATGGCTTGTGCTTGAGGAACTTGGGACGGCGCAAAGCACCTTATTGTTTAATGTATAAACTCCCCAAGCAATACACCTTACATTACAATGTTAGCGGTCTCTAATCAGGTTGGTCAATGATATGGTGAATTTTTGAGCTAGGAAAATCGATAAAAAGATCAGCTCTCGCAGTCACACGTACATCGGCGGGGTAAGCGATAACTTTAATTATTAATTTCGTGATTAATTAATTTCCGATTTTATCCTGTAAATACGGAGAGGTAGTCGCGCTTTGCGACACTCCGCTGATTGCTGACTGCAGCGAGCTTTTAATTTTGCAGCAGCCTCGTCATGTTTGAAGTCAAGAAAGGATTGCCGGGCCTCTTTGGAGTGAGGTTGACCCGATTTTTCGATGGCTAACATTTGCAGACGCAAAAGGTGTGCGTCACGCGACTCAACATCAAGACCTTTTTGTGCAGCCTTAAATGCTTGATTGTGTTGACCTGTTGAACCCAAAGCTGCTGCCAAGTCCCGCCACCTGGCTTCATCGTTTGGGGCGAGTGCTGCAGCTTTTCTAAAATGAGGTACTGCTTCTTTAAGTTTCCAGATCTTTCGAAGTCCTTGACCTCTAAGCTTGGCAATCACCGGCTGGTTCGGAGTGATTTTCTCAGCAATATCAAGATGTTGGTTTGCTTCGGCGAGTTTGGACTGTTGAACAAAAATATCCGCTAAGCTTGCGTGAATCATGGCTCGGCGATGACCCTGAATATTGGCGGGAAGTTGTGAGAGTGCATTTTGTAAGCTCTGTGCCGCAACGTTGAGCCGCTCTTGAAGGTCGTGCCTAAGTGCTATGCCATGGCGATACCAACGTAACCAAGCGGGTGTGTCGGATTGAGAAACCTTGCCGACCCACGATGTAGATGTGGCCATCACAACTGTAGGCTGAGGTTTACAGGCATCAATGGGGACAGAGTGATGAGTAAGAGAGTTCTTTTGAAAGTCTTTTCCGCGCTGAGTCTTTGAGGATTTACAAGCTTCATCGAGGAAGGTTTTGCTGAAGCGCTTTTGGAGAAGCCTGGCTTGAATCTGAAGAGGCCACGCAATTTGAGTGGTTGGCTGGAATAGGTAGCGAGCTGCCCGTGAGTCGGACGGAGCGACTGTTTGATCGAAGAGGGGAGTACGGAAATGTCCTACCCCGTGCTTTTTAACCAAGTCTCCGTTCTCATCGACCAGTCCAACCTGAAGGACATGAACGTCTTCCTCTTCACCAGACTGCGTGTATTGATGTCCTGAGTTACCCACGGTCTTACCGGCTGAATCCAGCAATGTGAGTTCGACCCAGACATTACGTAGATCTCGGGCACCGGCTGGAAAGTGATGTCCAATGTTCGTATTGGATATGACGACATCGAACTGGATGCTTGAGGTCTTGGGAGTCTGAGCGGAATTGGTTGCAACCCAGCTTTGAGAGCCTTCACGCCATGCCGGGATATCAAAGGCAATTCGGTTTGCCATTATCTTTTTAACTGCGTCTAGCTGTTTGCCGGAGCCCGACGCATAGGCAAGAGTTGTATGGCCACCGGGAAATCTGTGGGAGTGGGCAACGCCTTCATTCATCGATTCAGGCATGTGGCAATCTTTGCACCCTTGCTTCACACGCGGCGTCACGATCCGTGACGCTGTTGAGGTATTCGCAAACCCTGAACGTCGCCAAGGGCCGAACTCATCGAGTGCAGGTAAAAAGGCTTTATGCCCTGAGGCTTGAGACAGAAACCCTTTGTGGCAACTGATGCATAAGGTGTCCTCTTTGAGTATTGGCTTAGAGACTCGCCTGATGTGGGCATGCAAAGATGCCGGGTCAGTTTCATTGGGGATGGGGATAGGGCTGGTGTCGAGGGTGTAACTGGCAACGCCATCGGTAGTAGCGGCACTGATGCCATGACAGCTGTTACAGGTTATTCCAAGGTAGTTGGAGGCGTGTTCAGGCTTGATGGGTTCTGCGATTGCGCCGGTAAATACGAGTGTGGGGTCGTGGCACCCACCGCAGAAAGCTCCCTTATCAAGACCAACTTGTTCAACGTAAGAATCAAATGCAACTTGATAGAAGGGGTTATTAAATGACGAGAGCCCATGAGTACTTTCACGCCATTGTTCATGATGTTGTGTGTGACACGATGCACATAGCTTTACCTCACTATGCACCGCGAGGTTGTAGGGGCCGTTGGGAGCGATTTGAGCCATAGCCGGACTGTATGGGCCTGGCTGCTTGGGCAGTTTGGCCGGAACATTGACCACCTCTTGATCGATGGGCGAGTCAATTTGTTCGCATCCTAAGCTGGTTAGGCAAGTCATCAGCATAACAACGTGAGCCCGAAGCGTTGTATTTGTCATAACTCTTAGTATGGCCCGGATTCTCATTGATTCCAATGGAAGGAATACTCTCTGATAGACCTATTTTATCCACCTGCGTTTTTGGGTAGTCTCGGAGCTATGAGAAACTTGCTCAAGAGTATATTCTTTGTTGGTTTAGCCCTCGGGATCACCTTTTGGGTGCTCTACGTTCTCGACATGACTCGTTACGATAGACTTGGCGAGACGCACGTCCTTGGTGAAGCATCTATCGATGTCGATCGGTCGCTCAAAGATGTTTACGAGAGCTTGTCGGGCTTAAGTATCAACGATGTAGAGCCCTCGGGAGAAGGCGAAATAGAGGCCGATACTGATGCGAGCCGTCAAGCGACAAATCTCTCCGAAGGGGTGAGCCGGTTATTGGGTTTACCTGGACTCAACCGTTTCGGTGTTGCTTCACTGCTTATGGTGGACCATCGTCAACCTGATTTTCTTATGTATCAAGAACGGCTTGATGGAGTTATCTTCATTCATGGAATCGGGCTTAAGGAAGTTGAAGTAGGGACGACCACTGTTTCCTGGCAGGTACAATCTCCCAATACGCAATGGTGGTTTCATGGCAGTATCCTGCACATGGCATCGTTCTTTTGGGGGCGGGAATTGCCCCAGGCTCTCAAGAAGGCCAAGGAATTATTAGAGAAAACCTAAGTGTCTGAAGCGCAGAGAGCTGAAAGTACGCTGCGCGCATGTTTTCAAATTAAACTCTCAAGTTATGAGTGCGAATCTACGATGTATAGAACATGGAGACCGTGGCTTGGTCCTGATCAGGGAGATGAAAATTTCCCGATAACAAGCTCGGATTTCGGCTCTTAAAGAGTGGGAAGCCTGGCTGTTGACTGTTGATATCAAGAAGGGGAACACGTCACCAAAACGTGTTCCCCTTTTTTATTTTAGAATGAGTCAGATTACGAATGGAATAAGAGCTCGTCTTTGTTCCGGGTAATCTGGAAATTTTTCTTGGTACCACTGGTGATTGGTCATAGCACGCGGCGCAAGGTTAGCCGCGGTGTAGATAGCAAAAGCAAGCCCAGCAAGTGACCAAGTGGCTATGGCCCATCCGAGCCATTCTAGAAGTTCGCCCAAGTAATTAGGACATGACACAAACCGATAGAGTCCACCTTTTGGAATCTTGTAACCTGATTCGCCAGGCTTTCGAAGATTGATCAGAATGTTGTCTGATTGGCGATTGATGATCATCCCCGAGAAAAATACGACGACGCCAATAATGAAACGCGGGTCACTAAGCCATTCAATTGTGTATTGGCCAAAGTGGCTGATCCAGCGGGCATTGATGTAGGCATTGAGGCTGTTGAATATCACCGCAAGCATGAGGACCAGCACAGGCATCTTTTTACCAGACGCGCGCGTCTTAAACGGGAAAACATAGGCGCGGTAAATATAATGACTTTGCCAAAGGAAGAGGAAGAACAATGGAATTGTCTCTGCCCGAAATTGGCCCATGCTGTAAAAACCAAAGAATACAAGCACGGGAGGTGTCTCCATCAATAACCAGCCGGTCCGGGCAGGTATAGAGGGACCCCAACCGTCAGACATATGACGCCCGTAGGGTGCAGTGATAAACGCCACCATTACAAATGTAACGGCAGCCATTCCAAATATCAGCCAAACAATGAGGCTATGAATTTCTAGGGTATCCGGCATGCTACACCGTTATCCTTTCTTTTCAGGTCGTTCGATGATGCCGTGGTCGGCAAAAAATCGATAACTGTCTTCAATGGTTTCAGATAGAGGACGAGGCGCGTAGCCAAGTTCTGTTCGTGCACGTGTCGTGTCGATTCGTGGACTTTGTTCAAGTACATTTAAGGCTTCGTGATTAAGCACCGGTGTGGTGCCGCATAGCTTGGACCAACCCGAGACAAAGGGAATTGCTCCTCTAACGAGCCAAGTGGGGCAGGGCAAAGGGCTAAACCGGTTCACGCTCTGAGTTGCTATTTTTGCTAACTCTAAGATGCGATGCCAATTCCCGCCAAGTAGATAATTTTGACCGGGTTTTCCGCGGCGCGCTGCAAGTCTTGCGCCTTCTGCAACATCACGGACATCCACCCAATCGACGCCCCCAGGTGGAAGCATTGGAATTTTTCGGTGGTACAAATCCAGGAGAAGTTGACCGGCTCTGGATGGACGAAAATCAAATGGCCCAATCACAGAGCTTGGGTTGATGATGACCACTTCCAAGTCACTTTGGTCTGCAACTTCACGAACAGCTTCTTCGGCCGCTGCCTTCGAGCGGTCGTAAACTGGACAAGATGAATCCAGAGAGCGCTGGGCCTTTTCTGTTAAATGGCCTTCAGCTCCTGGGCTTACAAAAGCCTGAATTGAGCTGCAATGAATGAGTCTTTGTACGCCTACATCAGCCGCCGCTTGGGCAACATTACGCGCTCCCTCAACATTGGTCTTCCAAACCTGTCCATCGGGGTCGCCGGAAAGGGAAATAATAGCAGCAAGGTTGTAGACCTCTTGGCATCCTTTGAAGGCTTTTCGTAAGCTTTCCGGATCGCGAAGGTCTCCCTGAGTTTTCACCGCTTTATCGGGCAACGAGCCGGGACTTTTACGGATCAATGCGCGAACTTCTCCAGGCTCTTCTAGGAGCCTACGCACCAGTGCCTCACCAATGTGGCCGGTGGAACCCGTAATAGCTTTTGAATACGACTCGCTCATTTTTCTCGCAATTGTGTCAGTCAATTTGCTTTCGTCTAGCATCAGCGTACCGCTCTATCGACTTGAGGTTGGTAACGGCTTGTCATTTGAAAGCCGAGATGGACCTTCAATTGTAACCAAATGTCTTGGCTATTGCCTTGAATCTGTATGAATAGCGAGATATCTCTAGTCGCTGCACTTTTTGGGGGAACAAAATGAATCATTTAGTCAATTCGAGCGCGTTAAAGAACTTTCTGAGCGTCGCGCTTTGGGCCTTACTTTTAATGGGTTGTGGTTCTGAAACCAGTCCGGGTCAGACGTGTGATTCTGAAGAATGTGTTGCGCCACCTGCCGCTCTTTGTCAGGGACAGACACTGGTGGCTTATGCTGACACCGGTAGCTGTGATGATTCCGGCGAATGTGCTTACGAACAGACAGTGACCAATTGCGTGGCTCAAGATGCGCAATGCGTCGATGGTGCTTGCGTACCGAACGAAATAGAAGACCCGTGTGATGGTGTGGTTTGTGATTCACCCCCGGATGCAACCTGCATTAACTCGTACACAGGCGTGACCTACGCTGAGGTTGGCCAGTGTGTGGGCGGTGTGTGCCAATATGAGACAACGAACGTAGACTGTATGGAGCGTGAAGAATGCGTCGATGGTGCCTGTATTCCTGTTGAAGATCCTTGTGACGAAATGGAGTGTGAGACGCCGCCAGGGCCGACCTGTGATGGAAATGCTGTCGTTACTTATTCGGAAGCTGGGGAGTGTGATTTTGGGGAGTGTTTTTACGAGTCGACCCTCACGGAATGCGGCGAAGATGAGGTTTGCTCCGAGGGAAGCTGTTTTGCCCCGACTGATTCTGGTTTGGTTATTACAGAGATTCACTACAATCCATCGACTGCCCAGGGTGACGATGCCGATTTTGAATTTCTAGAAATTTACAACCCAGGTTTATCTGTCAACTTGGCCGGCTACACATTCAGCTCCGGTGTAACTCACACCTTCGAAGATTATACATTAGCAGGCGGTGCTTACCTTGTTGTGGCAGCCAATGCGGCCTCTTATCAGGGTGAAAATGTTGTGGCATGGACTGGCGGATCTTTAGGCAACAGCGGCGAGACGATTACTTTACTCGGCGCAGATGGCGAAGAAGTGGATACCGTCACCTACGAAAACAGCGGTGAATGGAGCCCGCTTGCTAACGGCGACGGTTACTCGCTCGAGCTGATAAATAACGACCTAGACAACAATCTAGCAGTGAGCTGGCGACCAAGCTTTATCGTAGGGGGTACCCCAGGTGAGGCCAACTCCTCAGAGCCTGCGACCATGTCGGCATCCGTGGGTGATATTCGAATTAACGACTTTGTGGGTGAATATGTCATCACGGGCGGCGTAGTAACGGGTGCTTTTCCCGATATGAACCGGTTTACGATTCAAGATGGCAATGGCGCGTATTCAGCACTTTGGGTTGAAGGTGTGGGTGCTGCTTATGGCGAAGATGTCGAAGTCACGGGGCATGTGGTGGATGATGGCGGCCGACTCATGGTTTGGGCAACGGCAGTCGAAGTTGTTTCGCCGGAGGGCATACTGCCTTATGCAGAGCCGCTCACGACGCTAGAAGCCGCAAGCGATGATTGGGAAGCGGTATTAATCGAAGTGACTGCAACCTGTACGCAGGCTGACCTAGGTTACGGCGAATGGGGCGTGGACGATGGTTCCGGTATGCTCAGAGTAGATGACCTTGGCTATGTTTATGAGACGCCCATTGAGGGCATCGCCTATACCGTTCGTGGCCCGTTGGATTACTCATTCAGCAATTTCAAGATTGCTCTTCGCGGCGAAGGTGATGTTGAGCTGGTTGACCCATGCAGCGTGCTTTCATGCGATGAACCGCCAGTCAGCATTTGTGATGGAAACAGTGTACTTACCTATCAAGCCACGGGAACCTGCACCGATGGGGCTTGTTTCTATGAGTCCAGTGCCGCTGACTGTTCGAACCTTGAGTGCGTTGCAACAGAAACCGGGGCATCTTGCGTGGCTGACCCATGTGACGCTTTTGACTGTACACAGCCAATTTCGATTTGCGACGGCAACAGTGTGGTGAGTTATTCCGGCGACGGCGTGTGCACGGGTGCTGAAGGATGTGATTTTTCTGCGGTCGAGACAGTGACCGATTGTGGTGACCAAGAGTGTCATGGCGGTGTTTGCTATGTGGTAGCCAGTGCATCTGATTTAGTGATTACAGAGTATCTGGCCAATCCTGCCTCAACCGATACCAATTACGAGTGGTTTGAGGTGTATAACACGCTCGGTACAGACCTTTATGTGGGCGGAATGGTCGTTAGTGATGCGGGCAGCGATTCTTTTACTGTCCTAGACGGCACTATTATTTCTGCTTTTGACCATTATGTGTTTGGTCAGAGTGCGGATGCGATACCGGGTGGACCAGATTACGACTGGAGCGAAAGCGGGACTTTCTTACTTGCCAATGGCGACGATGAAATCATTTTGACTTATGATTCTGTGGTTATTGATTCTATTGCCTATGACGATTGTTCGAGCTGTTTTCCCGATCCATCAGGAGCTTCGGTAAGTCTTGGTGGCGGAAGCTACGCCGCCGACAACGCCGACAGTAGTCTATGGTGTGAAGGTATGGGCTCTTATGACAGCAATGGAAACCAGGGGACGCCGGGCGCTGAAAACGCGATTTGCCAAGTTGTTGACCCATGTGATGGCGTGACTTGCGAGGAGCCGCCGGCAGCAACATGTGACGGTAACACCGTGGTGTCTTACGCCGCGGCCGGAACTTGTGATGGCGGAGTGTGCGCCTATGAAAACAGTGAAACCGACTGCGGCGACGAAGCAACTTGTACAGATGGCGAATGCGTGGACAATGCAGACCCTTGTGCGGCTGTCACATGCGATGAGGTTCCCGCTGATTACTGCACGGGCGATGTAGCAACTGTGTTTGAAACCGGGGTGTGCAGTGAGGGCGTTTGTAGTTATGCCTCAACCGATACGGATTGCTCGTTAACCTCGCAGGTCTGCCAGCAAGGAAGCTGTGTCACCGAGACTGCCTCTTATAATATTGTGATCAACGAGTTGTACTACAATTCACCCACGTCTCAAGGCAACGACAACCTCTATGAGTTTCTTGAACTCTACAACGCGGGTGAGACCGTCAACCTTGAGGGTTGTTCATTCAGTGCTGGAGTCACCCATACCTTTGGGTCGGTAACCTTTGAAGCGGGTACATACCTTGTGGTGACTGTGAATCAGAGCAGTTATTCTTCGTTGAGCGCCACAGTGGTTGAGTGGACCAGTGGAGGTCTCGGCAACAGCGGTGAAGAGGTGACCTTGGTCGACCCCAATGGCGTGGTGATTGATACCGTCACCTACGATGACGGTAACGGCTGGCCGGCTGCCGCAGATGGAGCAGGTGCTTCTTTGGAACTCAAGGATGTGACTGCAGATAACGCTTTATCGGCGAACTGGCAGGCAAGTACGATTGAGCTTGGAACACCGGGCGCAGCGAATTCCGAAGAGGCAACCGTAAGCAGCTATACGGTATACGAAATTAACACCACGGATGTTGTGGGGCAGATTGTATCTACTCAAGGAGTCGTCACGGGTGTTTATTCTGGTAGTACCGACCGGTTCTCAATCAGCGACGGTACGGGCGCTTCCACAGGACTTTGGATTCAAGGCAGTGACGCTGTATCCGTGGGTGACCAGGTTACGGTTGAAGGCAGTGTAGCAGATAGCAACGGACTGCTAAGAGTTGAGGCCGTGTCGGTGCAAATAAACAGCTCCAACAATGGATTGCCGGCCGCTCTTACGCTTGGTACTGGAGCTGTATTATCCCCTGAATATGTGGGGGTATTGGTTCAAGTCGTCGGTAGTTGTGATGAATCTGACCTAGGCTACGGCGAGTGGTCTATTGATGACGGAACCGGCTCATTGAGAGTTGACGATTTGGGTTTTGATTACAGCATTCAGGCTGTCGGCTCGACCTACCAGATCACTGCACCTCTTTTTTATTCCTATAGTAATTACAAGCTTGTACCGCGCTCAGCGGCAGATGTCGTTTCGCAGTAAGGCTGAACTTTCAGCTCTCCCCACGAATTTGTGGGGAGTCCTGCTTATAGGGCGTTGACAGATTGTATTCCCTTCGATAGCCATTGGTCCTACCAATAAAGGGGTTCGCAATGACAAAAGCAGGAGCGGTTCAGGTGCCAGAAAAATACTGGAACAAAAAAGGTAAAGACGGCGTTTGGGACTATATCGTCATCGGTTCTGGCATGGGCGGAATGACGGCCGCTGCGATGTTGAGCAAGCTTGGTAAAAAGGTATTGGTGGTTGAGCAGCATTATGTGCCCGGTGGTTACACCCATACTTTTAAGCGTAAAAAGTTTCTTTGGGATGTGGGCGTCCATGCTGTGGGTGAAGTCACGCGCCACTCTCTTACCGGACGTCTTTTGGAATACCTCACTGACGGCGGACTTCAATGGGCATCGCTTGGCCCTGTTTACGATGAGTTCTACTATCCGGATGGTTTCCGAATTGATTTTCCAGATAACCCGCAGCAGTTTCGCCAGAATCTAATTGACGCTTTTCCTGAAGAGGAAGAAGCGATTGATAATTATTTGGCGTATGTCCGTGAAGTCGCAGGGGCGATGAAGGGATATTATCTCGCGAGAGCGTTACCTCCAAAGATGGGCTGGCTTGGAGAGGCTACACTTGGCAGAAAAGGCCAAGAGATGCTCGAACTCAATACCGAAGAAGTTGTGAACAGTCTTACCGATAATCCTAAATTGCGAAATATTATGACGGCTCAGTGGGGCTATTATGGTTCGCCTCCAAGTCGGTCGTCTTTTGCGATGCAGGCATTGGTGGTACGTCACTTTGTTCACGGTGGTTATTACCCAGTGGGCGGCTCTCAGGAAATTGCAAATCAGTTACTAAAAACGGTGGCAGATGGCGGTGGCTGGACCCGAATTCGTGCTGATGTTGCAGAGGTCATGGTTCACGAAGACAAGGCCATTGGCGTTCGTCTTCAAGATGGCGAAGAAATAACCGCCGGCGCGGTGATCAGTGCTGCGGGAGTTATGTCGACGGTCATGCGACTTTTACCTGAGCGCTACCGCCAAGAGGAATGGACTCAAGGGATATCAAAACTAAACCCGGCGTCCTGTCATGTTTGTCTCTACCTGGGATTTAAAGGCGATATTCGCAAGGCCGGCGCCGGTTCAGCCAACAAATGGTTTTATGGCACCTGGGATCCAAACTTCAGTGATTGGATGGTCGAGCCTGACGAAGAACTACCGGATGTTCCTGTATTGTATTGCAGCTTTCCGTCGCTCAAAGATCCGAAGCATGATCCAGGCCCAGACGAGTTGCATACAGGTGAAGTGGTAACATTTGTACCTTGGGATGTTTTCCAGGAATGGAAAGATACCAAGTGGAAAAAGCGCGGTGAGACCTATGACTCCTTTAAGGAGCGCATGGAGAAAAAGTTACTTGAAAACTTCTTGAAGCAAATGCCTGAACTTGAAGAATATCTTGAGTACGTAGAGCTTTCTACGCCGCTTTCTACTGAGCATTTTGTTCGCCCCGTAGCTGGCTCCATTTATGGTATTGAGCCCACGCCTACGAGATTTCGAAATCAATGGTTGCGACCCCGTAGCCCGATTAAAAATCTATTTATGGCAGGCTCTGAGGTTGCGTCTGTTGGCGTCATCGGGGCCATGATGGGCGGAGTGTTATCGGTGCTCTCAGCTGAACCTGTAGGCACAATGAAGATGCTTCGAAATGCTGGGATGAAGCGTTAATTCTGCATCATTGTGAGATCGAAGAAAAAGTCGGTCTCCGACTCGCACCGCGTGCACTCAGCATGAAGCACCCTTAGACGTACGCCTGCGCTACTCTTAGACCCTTCGTGCCGCACCATCCAAACTCCACCACATGGGCATCTTGAAGCACGTAAGTGGTCTTCCATTTGGTCAAACCGGTTAATTTTAAGAGGACGGTCGGGATGGTTACCAGTTTGTTGCTGGAAACTATTTTGGCTGGCCTTCTTTCTTAAGAATTTACCCAGCTGGACCGTGAGTGCAATCACCAGAAACAGGGCAAACAATAGAGAAGACATGCCATGTTTTAACCCAAGGCAATGGGGCGGCGCCAGTAGAGAGTGAGCGGTTTGACTTTCCTCAAGGAATGAAACAGCCTTCACTATGGTTTTTGATGCTATCGTTATAGGCGCTGGAATTGTTGGCTTATCGACTGCTCGTCATCTTTTGAAGTCTCGCTCAGATCTTAAGTTACTTATTTTAGAAAAAGAAGAGCGCCACGCCTTCCACCAAACAGGTCGTAATTCGGGAGTCATTCATTCGGGGGTTTATTACCTTCCGGGTTCCGAGAAAGCCAAGCACTGCTATGCGGGGCGTAAGCTCTTGGAAGACTTTTGTGATGAACATGGTATCGCCTGGAAGCGTTCCGGGAAACTAATCGTTGCTACCCAGCAAAAACAATTACCACAGCTTCGGGAGCTGGAACGTAGGGCTAATGAAAATGGTGTCGCATCCCGCTGGCTCGCGGCTGAAGAGGTGAATGACTTTGAACCCCATGTAGCGTCAGTGGCGGCGTTAAGTATTCCTGAGGCAGGGGTGGTCAATTACCAAGAGGTTTGCGACGCGCTGGTTAAAGATCTGAAGAATCGTGGAGCGGAGCTTCGTTTCGGTGTTCGAGTCGACAGCTGCGTGGAAAACTCTGAAGGTCTGGAGTTGAAAAGTGTGGGTGAGGCTTTCGCTACGCGGTTAATGGTCAACTGCGCAGGGCTCTATTCGGACCGCGTCGCTCGAATGTTTAATGTGAAGCTCGAAAGCCAAATCATCCCATTTCGGGGTGAGTACTTTGCGCTCAAGCCGGAGTTTAATTCACTGTGTAAAACTTTGATTTATCCGGTACCCAACCCTGATTTTCCTTTCCTCGGCGTTCACCTTACGCGTGGAGTAGATTCTCGGGTGACTTGTGGTCCCAATGCGGTGCTGGCATTTTCGAGAGAGGGTTATAAGCGTACTGACGTTAGCTTTCGGGACCTGATGGAAACGATGGCCTATCCCGGATTTTGGAAACTAGCACTGGGCAACATGGGATATGGGCTTCACGAGTTGTGGCGTTCATTTTCCAAGGCGTCGTTTGTTCGGTCTTTGCAAACGTTGGTCCCTGAAGTCCAAGCACATATGCTGGAACCCTATCCCGCCGGTGTAAGGGCTCAGGTTGTTTATGAGTCGGGGAAGTTAGCTGACGACTTTATCGTGAAGCGCAGTGCACATGCAGTCCATGTTATCAATGCGCCTTCTCCCGCGGCGACTGCAAGTTTGGCCTTGGGTGAAACGATTGGGAATAAAGCCCTGGAGCAAATTTAACCTTGAGTAGATTTTGCAACGAAGTCTTTAAAGAGCGATTCTAGATCCCGTGTAAAACCAGAAGTGTCGCACAAGGATGATTCCAGAAATCTCTTTCGAATTTCCTGGCGGCTTAATTCTTTATCTGCACCGGCAAAGTTTACTGCTTTTTCAATATAATCACTGACACTCTTAGATACCCAGTCGCCCATACCTAATGCCGAAAGCAAGCTGGCGCCAACGCGCGCGCTATGCCTCTCGCCTGCCAATGTTAAAACCGGTGTTCCCATAAGCAGAGCTTCACATGTTGTGGTGGTCCCGTGGTAGGGAAAGGGGTCAAGGCCAATATCAACTTCCCGGTATAAGTTGAGATGCTCCATGAAAGAGTTGACGTGAGATTTAAGAATTACCCGGCTCGAGTCGATTCCGTTTTGTTCAAAGAGCTTTAGGTAGCGCTCTTTGGCGGCCTCGGAAGCGAGCTGTCTGGACTTCAGCAGGATTTTCGAGTCTTCAACTTGATGAAGAATTTGAGACCACACACGGATAACTTCATGGTTGATTTTCGCCAAGAGGTTAAAGGAACCAAAAGTGATGGGCGAATCTGCAGGGCTGCCAGAGTCGTCTAAGCTTGGGTATTGCTCAGGTGGACAAAAGCAGATGAATGTTTTGGGCAGATGAACAAGTTGTTCGCTGTAGTGCTGAGCAAACCCTGGAGGATCTGTCAGTGCATCACCAATTCGATAATCCATTTCAGGTAAGCCAGTGGTATTTGGATAACCTAGCCATGTCGCTTGAATAGGGGCGGCGCGCTGGGCAAAAATATCGAGCCGGTTGTGAGCCGTATGGGCTGCTAAATCGACGAGGATATGGATACCGGCTTCTTGAATCGCCGCGCATGCGCTTGGGGCGTCCAAATTTTTCACGTCAATCCATTGATGGGATAACTTTTTGAAGTTTTCCGTAACAGCATCTTCGCGTTGGGTGTTCGAAACACAAACAATTTCGAAGTTCTCGTGGTCATGATTTTTTAAGACGCTCTCGAGGAAAAAGGCGACCGAGTGGCGTCTAAAATCGGGAGAAACATAGCCTACTTTTATTTTACCTGCAGGAACAGGCATGGGTATTGGAGGTTGACCGTGGCTTTGGGACGCTCCCCAGGCTTCGTGCTCTTTTTTGATTGTGGCCTGGTTTTGCTGAGAATAATTTAAGCAAAGTAGATAATTTGCATGAGCAATTTGCGACTCGGAGTCCAAGGCGATTGCATTGCGATAACCCTGAAGAGCTTCGTCGATTTTACCTAAGTCACGTAAAGCACTTGCGCGGTTGATTAAAACCTCGGCTGTTGTTCCGGTCCCAAGCTCAATGCAGCGGTCGAGGTGCAGAAGGGCTTCGTCGAGTTCCCCAAATGCAATTAAGACAGAGCCAAGGTTTGCATGCGCTGGTGCGTAGTCCGGGTTGACGGTGAGGCTTTTAACAAGCCATTCGCGGGCATCGGTTGCCCTCTCAAGATGGAGTAAAATCGTGGCATAGTTATAGGCAAGAATGTAATTGTTGGGATCTATTGCCCAGGCGCGCTCGCACAGCTCTATTGCTTCGTCGTTCAGCCCCATCTGAAATGCAGCAAGGGCTGTGACTTGGAGCAGAGGGGCTGACTCCGGGAATTGCCGGATAGCACTCGAAGCCATTCCGTAGGCAAGCTCAACATCCCCAGCGCGCAATTGCTTATGGGCTAAGTTGTAAATTTTTTCAGCTTTAGGGTCCATGACACACTTTTAAATTTCTGAGGGTTTTGGGCGTATAGTTTAGGTTAGGCTGAGCATACCGAAGAGGTCCGCTTCTTCGCAAATCACGTGTCAGAAAAGCTTTCAAGTGCGGATACAATGCGTTCTATTTCTGAATCCCGTAAAAATGGATGCACCGGGATCGAGAGAATGTGGCGGGACACTTTTTCGCATACCTCAAGCCCCGCATCGTTTGTCCGGGGAAGATTTTCCCATATGGGTTGCCGATGAATTGGGACAGGGTAAAGCACGGATGTATCAACGCCTGCATGGTTTAGGTGCGACGCTAAGGCATCACGGTTGGGGTGCCTCACAACATATTGATGAAAGACGTGCTCTGCCTCCTCAGAGACATCCGGTGCGCGAAACCCGGCCTTACCTTTGAGGGCCGCGGTATAGTGCTGGGCGATTTCTTGTCGCCGCTTGGTTTCTTTGGCCAAGCTTTTGAACCGAGTACTAAGAATCGCTGCTTGAATATCGTCCATTCGTGAATTGGTAGCCTGGTGATAGCTTATATGTCGTTTGCGCCACCCATATTGACGCAGTTCCCGAGCCTGGTCAGCAATCGACTGAGACTTTGTAACAAGCATACCCGCATCGCCATACGCTCCGAGGTTCTTCGTTGGATAAAAGCTAAAGGCGGCAGCATGACCAAACGACCCGACCATTTGATTATTCCACCTGGCGCCGTGTGCCTGGGAACCATCCTCCACAACAAGAAGGTCGTATTCTTCGGCGAAGGACATAACATCGTTCATGTTCGCGGAGTGACCGTACATATGAACCGGGACAACTGCACGGATGGGGTAGGTGTCTTTCCATTTTAAAAAGCCAGCCTCGGCTGAGCGAATGCAGATGTTCATGGTTGCTTCATGAATGTCGACAAGTATCGGAACCGCGCCGATGGCTTCAATAGCGGCAATGGTGGCGCCGGCTGTATTGGCTACAGTGAGAACGCCATCTCCACGGGTAACGCCGCAGCTGCGCAGGGCCAGGCTGATGGCATCGGTACCGCTAGCAAGGGCGATCCCGTATGATGACCCGACCCATTTTGAGAATGACTCTTCAAACCTTTGGCTTTGCGGTCCTAGAATATAGTGACCACCTTCTAGTACTGCAGTGATGGCTGCGTTGATCTCATCCTTATGGGCTTGGTAGCTACGCCCAGGAGCAGCAATGGGAATACGAGGTTGTTCAAGAGACATATTCACTCGCAGTATAGTCTTGGAGATGTTTAGCGTAGTAATCCAAAGTTCGGCTGAGAGTATCTTTTAAATCGATTTTAGGAGCCCAGCCTGTGGTTTCTCGAAAGAGTTTGTCGCTGGCATAGTAATCACCGATATCAATGGCGGCGCGGTCTTTTGGGAATTCACAGATTTGGAAGACGCCGTCTCCATGAATCTCTATTAAGAGTTCTGCGAGTTCTCGAAGCGAGAGCGTACTGTGACCACCCAAGTTGAATGCTTGGCCGCTCGTTTTATCGCTCAGAGCGCTGAGCATCAGTGCCTCTACACAGTCTTCAACATCTGTGAGGTCCCGAAGCTGTTGGCCTCCCCAAACTTCAAAGGGGTCACCTTCTAGAAGTCGACGGATCCAAATACCAAGAAAAGTTTGCCGAGCATCTCGGATTCGCATTCGAGGACCGATGGTGTTGGTGAGTCTTAAGACACTCGAGCGTAGGCCGTGGATATTGTTGTAGAGCAAGTGGTACTGCTCACCGGCTAGTTTGTTAATGCCGTTGACGTCGACTGGGCGAAGAGGGTGCTTTTCATCTACAGGGAGGTACTGGGGCGTACCGTAGATCTGCCGAGTACTGGCGAAGACTATCCTGATACTTGGGTTATGATGCCTGCAGGTTTCAAGAATAGAGAGCTGAGCCGTGCAGTTGATGGCAAGGTCGGTCTCTGGATCTTGCATTGAATCGAGATGACTTGTTTGACCAGCTAGATTGAAAAGGTAGTTTTGCTCTTGGATTAATTTTCGAATGGCCTGGGTATTTCGTACATCTTCTTGGAGGATATCCAGCTGCTCTTCATAACCTGCGATGTTTTTGGGATGGCCGCCGTACTGGGGTTCCAGTGAATCCACGAGCGTTACTTTAGCGCCGGTCTCTAAGAGTTTGATAGCGAGGGTAGAGCCGATGAAGCCCAGCCCACCCGTGATCAGCACTTTTTGCCCCTCAAAGCTTAGATTCTGGGAAGTCATGGCCTGAGCCTAACAGAGCATCGAATAGAAAGCATGAAAGAAAATTGGATAGATCGAGCGTAGCGGAAAGGTGGAAATTAAGGCGGTTTCTGTTATGAATCTACCCTATGAGCTATTCGGTCCTTATAACCGGTGCAGGCGGTATGCTGGGAAGGTCACTTTGCCAGAAGTTTCGTGACCACAAAGTTTTTGCGATGGGGCGTGATGAGCTTGATGTAACCTCTCAGGAATCCGTCCTCACGAATTTTCAAGAGCTTCAGCCTGATGTGGTCATTCATTGTGCGGCGATGACTCAAGTTGATGACTGCGAAACCGATCAAGAACGAGCTTTCGAGGTCAATCACTTAGGCGCTTTGCATGTTGCTCAAGCGGCGAAGCAGATAAAGAGTCGCTTGATTGCGATCTCCACGGATTATGTCTTCAAGGGTGATGCGCTCACGCCCTATCCCGAAGATGCCCCCACCGCCCCCCAAACAATTTACGGACAGAGTAAACTTGCCGGAGAACGTGCTGTTCTTGACGAATATGCAGATGCAATCGTAGCGCGTGTTGCCTGGCTTTATGGCCCAGGCGGACCAAGCTTTTTACATACGATGATGCGACTTGGGACAGCGGGCGGAGACCCAATGCAAGTCGTGAACGACCAAATAGGAAATCCTACTTCAACGCTTTGTGTGGCAAATCACATCGGGCTTTTATTGAACTCTAATATTCGGGGCGTTGTAAATCTTACCTGTGAGGGTGAAGCCACGTGGTTTGAATTTACCAGAGCTATTTTTGAGCAAGTTGGGATTGAGCGAAAGGTATCGGCATGTACAAGCGATGCATTTCCACGCCCAGCGCCAAGGCCTGCCAACTCGCGGCTTGAGAATAGGGTTTTGGTGAATGAGAATATCCAAGAGATGCCTCATTGGAGAGAAGCCCTGAACGATTTTCTTAAATTGCACCCGGAAGGATAGAAGCTATGACTTCTCCAGAGACGCAGCACACCCCCCATCATATTTTAGTAACCGGAGGCGCGGGGTTTATTGGTTCAAACCTAGTCTATCAATTTCTCGAGAATGACCCCGACGTCCGTGTCGTTAATTTCGATAAGCTGACCTACGCTGGCAACCTAAATAATCTCAGTGGAGTCCAAGAAAAATACGGGGATCGATATGTTTTTGTTCAAGGTGATATTTGCGATGACCAGGTGGTTCGCAAAGCCTTGGAAGACTTCAACATTGATACGGTTGTGCACTTGGCAGCGGAGAGTCACGTTGACCGCTCTATTGATGGGCCTGGTGATTTCATTCAAACAAACTTGGTGGGTACTTTCGTTTTGCTACAAGCCGCGCGTCATTACTGGGGAGACCGTCAGGATGTGCGTTTTCACCATGTCTCGACCGATGAGGTTTATGGAAGTTTAGGCGATACCGGCTTGTTTCAGGAAGATACTCCCTACGACCCTTCAAGTCCCTACAGTGCTTCGAAAGCGGGTTCTGATCACCTTGTGCGCGCTTGGCAGCGAACCTTTGGGCTGCCGGTGACAATCTCGAATTGCTCGAATAACTATGGCGCGTATCAGTTTCCGGAGAAGCTATTGCCGGTCATGATTATCAATGCCCTAGAGGGTAAGGACTTGCCTATTTATGGGGACGGGAAAAACGTAAGAGACTGGCTTTATGTGCGCGACCATTGCTCGGCGATTGATAGAATCATTCGGTTTGCGAAAGATGGAATGACCTACAATGTTGGAGGACACAACGAGTGGGCCAACATTGATATTGTCCATTTGATTTGTGATGAGCTTGAAAACCTCAAGCCCAGTGGCCGCGAGGGTGGATATCGCTCCCAAATTGTTTTCGTGAAAGACAGACCGGGTCATGACCGTCGCTATGCAATCGATGCCAGCCGTCTGGACCGGGACCTTGGTTGGCGACCTGCGGAGACTTTTGAGTCAGGGCTTAAGAAAACGATTATTTGGTACTTAGACAATGAAACCTGGGCCGCAGACATCCGCTCTGGCGGATACAGGTTGGAGCGGCAAGGTCTTTCTGAGAGCTAATTTTTGCCAGATGAATCGATTTCTCGGCCGCTGAAGTATCTCCAAAGCGTCAATAAACCCTGTGACCGATCATACTTCAGTGACATTTTTGTCGAACGCGTTACGCGGTGCGTAACAAAATACCCACTTATTTGGTCCTACCAAAGGCTTTTTTCTCTTTTAAGTACCGGTTTTGTCAGAGAGTTCACCGATAAGTCAAAATAGGCATATTGGTTGCAGACACTTCTAGCGTGCATGGCTTGTCAGTGCACCGAATGGAATGAAGAAAATGACGTTTTGTCTGCCAAAAATAGCCCTGGGGGCGGGGATTCTTGCGTTACTCGTAACTGCATGCACAGGAGGCCATCCGGTCCCCAACGCCGTAGTTCGCGCTGAACCTGCTCTTTGCGAAGGCCGTCCGCTGCCTATGCCATTGGTCGCTGCAAGGCCTCCTCTTGCTATGGATGCTGGAGGTTGCGTGATTGCTGGAGCCAAGGATGTTCACCAGCCAACACGGCGCATACCCGTGCTGGTGAGTGCGTCTTTCCGCGATGCCATTGCTTCTCTGAACGAACAAACTCACATTTTCTCCACTGCTGACTCACGGCACCGCGCTTTGCGCTCCATGGGTTGGGTGGCATTTCGGTCTGGGCAGTACGCTTCGGCTCGCGGTGTATTTCAGTATCTCCACGATTCATCTCCTTACAGCCAACATGCTCCAGGAGCGATTTACTGGGCTGCGCGCTCAGCAGAGATGCTCGGCATGGGAGAGACTTATCTCGCAGAACTTAAAGCTCTCGTAGAGCGCTTTCCCGTAGATTATTATGCGGTTCAAGCCTTGCAGCGCCTGGGTGATTCAGCTTTGGTGGCTGAAGTTGAAACAGCTCAACTCAGTACTGGACAACTCCCTGATTCCCTCATCCTGGCCCAAGCTTTGGTTGATGTGGGTGACTTTAAGGCCACACGGCGGTTGTTGCAGCGTGCATTGACCAGTCAAAAAGATAGTCTGGGACCTAAAGCGTTATTGGGTTTTGAGCTTTTGGCCGAGCGAGTCGATTCAAACTACTTTGAGCGTCGTTTCCGCTGGGAGCGCAATAAACGTTTTCCAAATGTCAGTCATGAGTCTATTCGGGCGCTGGGTTACAGCTTCCCGTGGACCTATGTGCAGATTATTTCGCGGGCAGCCCGGATGACCCAGCTCGATTCTAGTCTGGTGATAGCTCTGGCCCGTCAAGAGAGTGCCTTCAACCCGAGTGCCATCTCACATGCCGGCGCAATGGGGCTGATGCAGGTGATGCCACAAACGGCCAACGAAGTACTCGGCTTTACCTCCGACAGTGTGGAGTCGGCTGAGTTTGATATCCTGAACCCTAAGAATAATGCGGAAGTAGGCTCTGTTTATCTAGCCCGCATGCTTCGCCGTCATGGTGGGCAGGTTGAATATGCCTTGGCCTCTTATAACGCAGGTCCGGCTGCCGTTGCTCGCTGGAGAAACCGATTCGGTGATGTGCCAGTCGATGTATTCGTTGAAGAAATTCCATATGCTGAAACCCGTGACTATGTTCAGCGGGTTTTATCCTGGAAGCAAAAGTATGGGTTTTTGGATGCGGCGCGCCGAGAGATCTCTACCCTTACGAAGATTCAGCCACCCGCGGCCAAAGTACCCAACCGACCGATCTCGGGTTAACCCGCCCTGTAAATTAAATCTTGAGCACCTGCCCATTGTGGGGGATTGTAGGACTGGAGCCAGTGCGTACCCAGTGCTACGCCTTGGACTACATGGGGAGGACGTTGCATGAGTTACGATATTCCGCCACTCACGGTTGGAGTCGAGGAAGAATATCTATTGGTCGATATCGAGACGCGCGACCTGGCCCAAGACCCGCCCAAAGAATTGATCGATAAATGCCGCAGCTTGCATGATGGCCAAGTGACTCACGAGCTCTTACGTAGCCAGATCGAAGTTGGTACACGGGTTTGTTCCTCCATCGCTGAAGCTCGTGAAGAACTTCGTCAACTGCGGGCAACTGTGGTGAAGGTGGCTGGTGAGTATGGGCTTGCTCCGATTGCCTCCGCAACACATCCGTTTGCAAAGTGGCACGAGCAGCTTCATACACCGATGGCGCGTTACGCAACCTTGATGAGCGAGCTCCAGGGTGTGGCCCGTCGCCTGGTCACATGCGGTATGCACGTCCATATCGGCATTGAAAACCCTGATTTACGCATCGATATGATGAATCAGCTGAAGTATTTCTTACCTCACTTGCTCGCGTTTAGTACTTCTAGCCCTTATTGGGACGGGGCCGATACAGGGCTAAAGAGTTTTCGCTTGAGCATCTTTGATGGTTTACCCAGGACTGGTTTGCCTGAATATTTCGACAGCTATTCGCAGTACGAGAGATTCACTGAGGTGATGACCGATTCGGGTCTGGTGGAAGATACCAGCAAGCTTTGGTGGGACATTCGTCCGAATGCACGTTTTCCTACACTGGAAATGAGAATTACCGATGTTTGCACCCGGCTCGATGATTCAGTTGCTATCGCAGCTTTTTATGTTTCGCTGGCCAGTTGCTTACAGCGGTTAAGACGTCAAAACCAAAAGTGGCGCGTGTATTCAGGCTCGTTGATTAAAGAGAATCGCTGGCGCGCTCAGCGCTATGGGCTCGACGAGGGCTTGGTCGATTTTGGTCGCCGTGAAATTATTCAATGGGATACGTTACTCGATGAGATCATTGATCTCGTGGGCGAGGATGCGGACCGTTTGGGATGTTTGAAGGAATTGGAGCACCTTCGGGTGATTCGGGACCGAGGCACAAGCGCTCACTTACAGCTGGATACCTACGACGACTTAAAATCACGTGGCCTTTCACATCAAGATGCGATGTGTGGCGTGGTCGATGCGTTGATTGAAGGTACCAAGGCTGACCTCTAAGACAGTGTGGGTCTTTGCATACGGCTCCCTTATTTTCCGTCCAGGGTTTGAATTCCTAAATCAAGTCAGAGGCTCGGTTGACGGCTATACCCGTAAG
>JABJBS010000072.1 GCA_018668695.1 Deltaproteobacteria bacterium | reverse complement strand
TGTACCTTGCCTTCGATCAGAAGTTCGAGTCGCTCCATGATGCCCTCCATCCCATGAGGCCTCTAGATGGTATCAAAGTTTTACGACCAAGACTTAAATATAAAACGGTACGAATGCCACGAGTACCAAGGTAATGGCCAAGACCACCATTGGCAAAAGGATGCGCTCATGACGCAACCAAAAGCCGGCTCCTTCGGGAACCATATCCTTGTATTCCTCTTCCCCAATGACCTGCCTGGTGAGCAAGTGGTTCAGAGCAACGGGCGGGGTTAAGTATCCCAGTTCAAAGGCTACGATGACGACCATCCAGAAGTGTACTGGGTCGATACCATTGCGGTATGCAACATCCGCGATGGATGCTGTAACCAAAATAACAGCGCCGTATGGGTCCATGGTCATACCGATGATGACCAGAGCCACCACCAAGAGGCCCATGGTAGCCATGGGAGTACCGAAGCTTTGCGGGAAGAGGTTCATAATTTCTGAACGCTCTACGATACCACCCAAGCAAATCGAAAGTGACATCAACATCAAGAGGGCACCAATGTGTCCACTTGTTTCGCTGGTAGCCTTCACACACATGACACGAAAGCCAGGTGAGTCTTCACCCTCTTTGCGTCGACTGTATTTGTCGTAAGCCAACAAGACTAAAAGAACCACGGGCAAAATGACACTTGCTGTATGCTCATTAACCGGCGTTGAAAGAACAAAGTGATAGAATGCCCAAATCACAAAACCAATGAATGCATAGGGAGCCAGTGGCTTAAGCTTTCTCAAACTTCCGGGAATAGCTTCCGACGGCGGTGCCATCTCCAATGGACCTTGCCTAGAGACCAAAGAAACAACCAAGAACAAGAGCGCGGTAAGAACGTAAATCTTCCAGCCCCAGCCGAAGAGTTCGTCTGTCGTCACTTGCTTGTTGAGTGACGCTACAATCACCACCAAGAGGCAAGGCCTTAAAACCACACCAATGCTGCCCGACATAGCTGTCGCGGCCAACGCGAGCTGCTTGCGTGCACCGGCTCTTCTAAGCTCGTCATAAATGACAGCACCCGCTGCGATGACGAAGATACCCGATGCGCCGCTGTAAGCAGTTGGGATAGCCGAAAACGCAACCACCACAAAAGCCATGAGCTCTGGCGTTAATTTCCAAGGGCGAAGAACATCAAAGGCAAGGGTTGCCAAGCGTGTTTGCTTTAAAAGCATACCCACCCAAACATAAAGCCCGACTGCCAGATAGAGCATCCGGTGCTCAGCCAATTTGCCCAGATAAATAGACAGGCCTGCCGGGTGCCCTTCACTGAACAAAAAGTAGTAACCGCTGACCAATGCCATGGTGGTGAAGAGTGGAATGGTTAAGAGCGCATGACCGATGGTCCCATTCTCTTCTGCATCTTCAGGAGGACGAAGCGTATGAATAAGCGTCTGAGCCGCCATCGCAAAGAAGCCGAGCATCCACATAATGTGCATCGGCTGGTCTTCCAAGTGACCTGCAGCCACATCGATCTGCCAAAATGAATAGGCGGAGTACGTGAGCATGACATGAGCTATAAATTGAGAGCCCGATGAAATTCGGTGATCCAGCACCGACTTTGCAGGTCTCAACGCAATGTGCTCCCGGCGCATCGTAGCGACAAGCCCCGCAATCAAAAGCATCAATATCAGAATGTGCTTAGAGTAGTGATCGACGGTATGGATAACTGCTGCGACACTGGTCTCCACGGAGCGATAGACTCTCACGCCGGTGGTAATACTATCCACAGCCTCTTTGTAGTCCGCATGCAGTTTCAGGCAGTCTTGCTTTGCCTTTAACCGCGAGGCTGCCTTGTCCTCTTCTGAGACTTCGTCTTCTTCACCGAAAAGGTCATCGAGATCATCGAGTGCATCGTCCTCTTCCTCAGCTGCAGCAGGTGCTTCTTGAACCTCCCCCGCTGTGTCCGGGTTACAAGAGGGCTGCACGGGATCGACCCGCATCTTGAAATAGCCAGGCCAGACAGAATCACCAATGGCCAAAAGCCGAGAGTGACTCTTTTCCCCTGTGCCAAAAGCAATAACCGTCAGTAAGAGAACGAGAATCGGGATGGTGGATATAAACCGCACCAATCCCGACGAATTTTTGGAAGAATCGGACACTTAAATGACTCTCTTATTCTAGAAGGGTAGTGCACTCAGAGCGGGTACCGTCCATTTTACAACGGGTACGGCGAAGCAGCTTCAACATCGTTTTGTCGTATACTTTTTCGCCGTCACGTAAACGAATACGTGTCTGCTGAAACATGCTGTCGTAACGAGCTTTGTCGGCATCAGATACGGAAATCCATGAAGATTTTGGAATCTTGGATTCTGCCATCTGATTCAACGCCTGAAACTTATCAAAGTTACTCGCTGCCCACTTACGAGAAGCATTACCGTATTCAGGCGTAAACTTGCTGGCACGGGTTAGCACTTGGAAAGTAACCATGGCGAGAGGGTACTTCAAAACCCCGCCTTTGGTGCCCATGCCCTTTTGCAATTCAAGCGCTTCATACGCAAGCGCCGGTGCGTAGCACATCGCAACGTTCTTATTATTGAACATACCCGCGAATGTACCGAGGTCAGCTGAAACCATAGAGGCTCCAACTTGAGACGCCATCGTCTTCGATGCTTTGTCGTGTTCAAGAACCGCTAAGCGCTTGCCCGCGAGTTTTTCAACCGAATTGATTCCCTTGTCATTTACGAAGAGAAATACTGCGCCAGCTGGAAAGATAGCGGCAACTTCGTAGTCATCCTTCTTCATCAGCTTGCCGGCTTTGGGATTGGCGAGCATCTTCACCACTTTTTTCAAGTGGGGATAAGTTGGAAGAGCACCCATCGCTTCAACCGTTCCTGAGAACTTTTGAAAACGGCGAACACGCGTTCCCGTCAAAACAGCTGCGTCACACTTTTCCGCTTTGAAGTCATCGCTAACAGTTTTTTCGTCTGTGTAGGGGCGAAGCTTAAAATCAATGCCCCAAGCTACCGCAGCGGTGCGATAATCTTTCATGATCTGATAGATATCACCGTTGGCACCGCTGGGGTCGAAAACGCAAAGTGTACGCTTCTCGCCTGCCAATGCCTGTGTCGAAGCAAGCATCATACCTGCTGTCAAAACCAAAATGAGACTACGACGAAACATATTTACTCCTAAGATGTTATCCCCGGGTGACCCCAACCCCTCGATACTATTCCAAACCGTCGAGCAGATCATCCGAGTCGCCGTCTTCTTCGGCGTCCTCTTCCCAGAACGATCCCAGCATCCCTGCTGGTGTTCGATGGCCTTTGCCATCCATCCAAATCAAATCTGAGAAATGTCGTACCATAACAGTGGCATAGGCATCCAATAATCCACCATTATCCGGTGCTGAAACAGCCGCCTGTGAGACGACCGCCTGCCCGATCAATTCTGGATTTTTTTCAGATTTTCCAGCAGAACTGGCTACTCGGATGTAAAGTGCCCGTGCCATGCGAACTCCACCGGCATCACCGATGGCTGCAGACTCTTCCAAAAGCTGCCAAGGGTCAAAGCCTTGAGGCGCTGTGGCTGGGATTGAAGCGTAAATTGCGCCTCGGATGGCCCCTGGAAGCCCCCAGTAAACGTTCGTGTCTAAGCATTCTGTAGCCCGAATAACCTGCGCGGGAATCCCCATATCAACACCGACCATTCCGCCTGATGCCTTATCGTGAAGCGCGGCCTGCAAACCTGCGGAAAGTCCCATGAGATAGAGGATTTCC
>JABJBS010000071.1 GCA_018668695.1 Deltaproteobacteria bacterium | reverse complement strand
CCTCCCAGACGATAAATTACTGCACCTCGGAGCCGGGGTTGGTCTTGGCGCCGCCGGATACGGCTTGGCCGCGTGCCTTCATGAGAAAAGCTGGGTCCGCGCCTCGAGCGGCATCGCGCTGGGCACACTGGTCGGTGGCGTTAAGGAATGGCTCGATGCCAGGCACGGCGGTGAGTCCTCGGGCCATGATTTTCTAGCGACACTTGCAGGTACCGCTCTGAGCGTCGGGTTACTTTTCATTTGGGACCAGTTAAGTCCCTATAAAGACGAAGAAAAAACCAAGACAGGCTCCTTGCCTTCCTCGCCAAATCGTGAGACGGCTCTAGGGCTACAGCCTTTGAATATGCTTATCAGGAATGCAACTACCCATGAATCTGCACTTTCCACGGGAATTTCGGGACACGCTTTTCAAACTCGATCCCAGATCCCTTTTGGCGTTTCGTCTTCTTCTCACGACCGCACTCTTCACGGACCTCGCCGAGCGCTTCTTCAACACGAGTTATTTCTTCACTGAATCTGGTGTTTTTCCCGAGCCACTCTGGGACAAACTCTATGGCTTCAAGCCGTACTACTGGAGCATGCATTTTAGTGACTCAGACATCGTCATTTGGGGGCTTGTTGGGCTCCAAGTGATACTTGCTGGCTGTTTGGTACTCGGATACCGGTTACGCATCACCCTACTCATGTCATGGGTCTTGTTACTGAGCATGAACCTAGGCAACCCATTGCTGACCTACGGCGGTGATAAACTCTCACCTGGGCTGCTGCTGATTGCTGCCATTATTCCGCTCACCGTCGCACAGCGCCAAAAAGCCGGTCACGGACCGCTCACCTATCTCGCTGGTTTTTTGATGCTCACCCAAGTCACGATGCTTTATACGGCCGCGGGTGCCGCGAAAGTCTGGCAAGTCTATTGGATGAATGGCGACGCCTTGTATAACGCCATGAACTTCAACCTCTTGGTAAAGCCACTGGGTCTCTTTCTGCTCAATTTTGAAACGTTTCTCAGAGTCTCCTCCTGGGCAACTCCCTGGGCGGAAATCATATTGCCAATGCTTTGTTGGATTCCCTCTTGGAAGGGTCGAATTAGGACTCTGGCACTGCTTGGCATTCTAAGCCTCAACATCGGTATTTGGCTCACCATGGACGTGGGCTACTTTATGTTCTATTCGAGCGCAGCGGTTATCTGCCTGCTACCAGCTATCTTCTGGGATACCATCGCTCCCCTAACTTCGCGGATGCAGCAATGGCTCCAAAGGCCCGGCTTCACCCTAGGGCGCCGAATCACAGCATGGCTTGCCCATGAAACTCAGCCTGTCCTTGAAGACGCAGCATCTGCGCGACCGAGTCTTGACCTCATGAGCAAGCTGCGTGCAGGCATCATGGTTTGGTTGATTCTCGTCCTCAGTATCTCAGGTCTAGAAGGCATGAAGGTTTGGAAACGGGTCAACTGGCCCTCACCGATTTGGAATGCTGTACGCGCCCCAAACCTCTACCAAAACTGGGGTCTATTCACGAACCCCAATACTCAGCTCCAGTGGTATGTAAGCAAAGCCACACTCGCCAACGGGAGGATTGTAGACATCCTCCAGGACGGTGCTCCAGTGAGCTTTCCTAGACCAACGACCCGCCCGGAACTTTTCCGCGGGAACTTTCGCTGGAGACTGGCTTTTGCAAAGGCCAACAAACACAAGAAACATACTGCCGTGCGCAGTGCTATTACCTCTAACGTGGCCCGGATTTGGAACGATCATCACGGGCCAGACGAGCAAGTTCAAAGTCTTCAGATATTTAAAATGTCAAAAGTTCTATCGAAAACATATGCTTACAAGAGACATTGGAAATCTTGGGGCAACTGGGCCGCGGATAAAGAGCAATCTAACTAGCTTTTTTCGCAACACGCCGAAATTTTAGCCGATACTCTTGTTGTAACCCAAGCAGGAGAATTTACATGTCGGTTCAGCTTAATCCAAAACGTGTCGCCCCAACCGTTTCTCAGCCCGCACCAACACCAGCTCCGCAAGCCTTGGCAAAAACGCCCAACGCTCTTGTCGGCAGCGAAGATACCTACGAGGGCCCAGCATCGTCGGCGAACCCTGCGCCAGTCATCGACAAATACAACGCCACCACCGATGGCTCATCCTTCACGAAAAGTGTGATGGAATTCTTGATTAGATTAACCTGGAAAATGGGTTCTTCATCCGTATTTGAGAATCCAAAGCGCCTCACTACAGACTCTGTCACGCCGATTCTCGATCAGCTAAAACCCGGAGATATCATTCTCAATGGCTCTGGAGGTGGTTTAACGCATGCCGCAGTTTATGCGGGAGATGGCGAAATTATTCACAGCATGGCCACCAACACCACCGGTCGAGGCTTTTTGGGAGCAGTATGGGACACCATCAAACGTACCTTCGGCCACCAACCCGAAAACGTGGGCGTCATCAAAGAAAAGCTCGGTGACTTCTTCGACCGCTACCCAAGAGACACCATGGTGGTTATGCGCGACGAAAACTTAAACGATTCCCAGCGCGCTTATGGAGTAAGCAATATTGAGAAACTGGTCGGCTCCGGTTACGACTACGACTTTACCGCAGGCGACGATACTTACTACTGCACCGAAATCGGCATTGAGTTCCTCAAAGCAGCTCAAGGTGAAGCACCTATCTTCAATACGACTCATCACAGTGTACCCATGCTATGGTCCTCCGATGTTGTAGAGCCACCAAACATGTATGAAAACCAGTCACTTACGCCAGTTCTTGCTTCAGAAACCGCCCGTGAACAATGGAGCGAAGGCCGCACTATCCCCGCCTGGTTTTGAGTAATAGTCCAAAAATCTAGAACTTCATCCCAATGTGTAAAGTGTTGCTTGACACTTTACTCTATACGGTCCAAACTTCTTGTATGAAGTATGCCCCTCCGACCGATCCCGCCTTATTGAGGCAACCCACCTCAACTCCCAAGATGCTCGACGGTGAAGGGCGTATTCGAGGTAGCTTGCGACAGCTTTACCGCGACGTCGACAGCGTGCTCTGGGCCTTTCGAGGAACATCCCCCGCTCCTTTTAGCCTGAGAGATGGCTCGGCTTACGACAATCAATTGCGTGCAGTCGGTGCAGAATTGTCCAACCAAAGAGAGATGGACGTTGTTGCAATCGATAAGATTGCCGAAGACGCCGTAAAAATCACACTTCGCCCTACCGACAAGCAACCAATCCAATTTTATGCTGGGCAATTCCTTACCCTCGCTATCGAAATAGACGGTGAGCTGGTTAAGCGTCCTTACAGTATTTGCTCCTCTCCGGATCAAGAAGACACCGTTTCAATCGGAGTTCGTGCGCTCAATAACGGGAAGATGTCTACCTATCTCAACAATGTGCTCGAAGCTGGCGACACTGTTGGTGTCTACGGTCCTTCCGGTTCCTACGGCGTTCAAAACATCTCTGAACTCGGCCAACACACCGTCTGCATTGCAGGGGGAAGCGGTATTACACCCCAAATGGCGATTTTGAAATACACGCTTGAGCAATCCAGCGAGAGCCTGGCTACACTGATATTTATCAATAGAACCGTTGAATCGACGATGTTTCATAATGAGATTAAAGAGCTGAAAAAAAGCTTTGGAGACCGGTTCACCCTGCACTCAATTTATACTCGGTCCACCAAGAAGCACACCCGAATCAAAGCCAAACGCCTCAGTACCTTACTCAAGCCGACGACAAGCCCTGCCTTGGCGAGCCAATACTTTTTGTGTGGTCCAGAAGAGCTTATGAATCTTACTCATCAAACGCTTGAGCAACTCGGTGTTAAGCCTGATTATATTCACCGTGAGGAATTTACGGCCGCAATATCCCAGGTCGACCAAAATATGAGCGAGCGGGTTGAGTCGTTGACCGTTCACACCGATACCGGACATCAGTTAACAACCGTCAATCCTGGCCAAACGCTCCTTGAAGCAGGTCTTCAGGCCGGTATTACACTGCCCTTTTCATGCACGATGGGCGGCTGTGGTGCGTGCAAAGTAAAAGTAGTTAAAGGCGACGTCGCAATGCCTGAGCCCAATTGCTTGACTCAAGAGGACAAGGCCAGCGGGCACATTCTAAGCTGTATTTCCCACGCATGCGGACCCGTGATTCTTGAGGTGAAATCATGAGTAGCGCTGCCACTTCAATTGATGACGACACTTGGCACTACAAGATGAAGGACCTGTGTAAAATTACAGGATTAGGCCGGCAAGCGATCCATTTCTATATCCAACAAGGGCTTGTTCCACCCGGCCGAAAGACCGGTCACAACATGGCTTGGTACAGCGAGAGTCATCTTGAACGAATTCAAATGATTCGCAAATTACAACATGAACGGTTTCTTCCGCTAAAAGCCATCAAAGCGATGCTGGATGAACAAGACACACTCTATAGCCCAGCCCAAAGAGACTTCTTAAAAGACCTTCGTCAGTCTGTTCAGATTGAAGGGATGTCAGCTGATACGCTTGCTGCTGGCGCAGTACGGGCCGATGAGTTGGTGGCGAGTAAAATCATCACCAAAGAAGACTTAGAAGAACTCATCGAAGCTCAAATTATTGGCTCACAAACCGACGACGACGGAAATACCATTGTGTCTCAAAAAGACATCGGCATCCTGAAAATTCTAACCGAGCTTCGCGAAGCGGGGTTCTCGAAGGAACTCGGGTTTCATGCTGAGCTGATCCGCGGATATGAGACATCAATGTCTGAGCTGGTTAAATGGGAAGCTCAACTGGTAACTGAAAAATTGGGCAAACTCCCAGCTCAGGAAGCCGCTTCAGTTATTCAGGAAGCGCTGCCTGTCGTGCACAAGTTACTCATTCATTATCACCAAGTTCGAATCACTGATATTTTGGCATCACTCTAAGAATTTCGAGGAGCATCGTATGGTATTAAAAGTTACTCAACATCTTCCCCACGCAGTTGCGAACCAACTCGACAGCTACACAGAAGCGTTTGAGATCTTCAGTCATATCCGGGATCCAAAAGTATTGAAAGCTCTCGGACCATCGGGCGTGCGAGGACTGCTGCTCAAACGAGGTAAACAAGGGGTTCCTACCCAAATGCCGGCCAACCACAGTGCTCACTTCGACTGGACCTACCCACACGACAACCAAGAAATGGCCGAGCTCTACAAACTGGCCAAACAAGGGCAGTGGGACGGTGACGATTTACCGTGGCACACCAATGTCGACCCTCTGAACCCAGAGGTGCCACTGCTCCCGGAGAACTTCTTCGACTTTTCAGCACTCAAGGATATGAGGATTTTTCTCACGGAAGACGAGTCGCGTAAGTTTACATACAGCATCACCTCATGGATGCTTTCTCAGTTTCTACACGGCGAACAAGGTGCATTGTTTGCGGCGGCTCAGGTCACCGAGGCAGTTCAGTTTTTTGACGGGAAGCTCTACGGCGCCACTCAAGTCATGGACGAAGCACGTCACGTTGAAGTCTTTCAACGCTACCTAGAATCTAAACTTAACAAGCTCTACACCATCAATGATAACCTGTTTGTCATCATCGACTCGCTGATGACCGATGGCCGATGGGACATGAAGTTTCTCGGTATGCAGATCATGGTTGAAGGACTCGCTCTCGGTGCATTCGGGATGATTTACAAAGGCACCAAGGAACCTCTTCTCAAGCAACTGCTTGCGCAGGTCATTCAAGATGAAGCTCGCCATGTC
The DNA here is from genome assembly GCA_018668695.1 of Deltaproteobacteria bacterium. Classification (NCBI taxonomy): domain Bacteria; kingdom Pseudomonadati; phylum Myxococcota; class Myxococcia; species Deltaproteobacteria bacterium. The sequence continues at coordinate 2,731 of JABJBS010000071.1, read as the reverse complement.
CACTACGGAGTCATCGCACTTCGCGAACATATAGTGGGCGAGCTCTCAGAGGCCGAGCGCCAAGAACGAGAAGACTGGGCATTTGAAATCGCCCTGCTGATGCGCAACCGCTTCATGGCATACGAAGTTTATGAAGAATGGTTTGAGGGCATCATGAGCCGCGAAAAATGGCGTAAGCTCATTTCAGTGGCTCCAGGTATGGAAGAGTTTCGCACCGTGATGTTCAGCCGCTTGGTTCCCAATTTACGAGAGATTGGTTTGCTATCAGACCGCATTAAACCCGCTTATGAATCGGCAGGTCTTATGAAATATTTTGGTGGTGCATCGGCCAACTCGCTCACCGGTGATGACATGCTTAAACAACTGGATGCCGAAGGCGCAATCAATCTAAACGTTGGATAAACCTCCCGATGGGTGCTGCTTGCACTCCGCTTCAATATTGACCATTTAACTCCCGAGTTCCTTAACGACGGGAGATGAAGCATGGCTACAGTATTTATCACGGGTGCCAACAAAGGCATCGGGCTTGAGCTTGCCAAACAATTGCACGCCCGTGGCGATACAATCCACGCAAGCTGCCGTTCAAGTTCCCCGGAACTGGACGCACTGGGCGCTCACGTTCATTCGGGCATCGATGTTCGAGAACCTGAAGCCCATCTCAAGCTTCAGCAGGCGCTAGAAGGTACCAAACTTGATCTTATCATTCAAAATGCGGGAATCCTGACCCCTACAACACTCGGCGAGCTCGATGCCGCAGCAATCCGTGAACAATTTGAAGTCAACGCCCTCGGCCCCCTCATGCTGACCGAGCGGCTACTGGGTAATCTCACACAGGGCGGTAAAATTGCCTTGATTTCAAGCCGAATGGGTTCAATCGCTGACAACACCTCAGGCAGCTCCTATGGATACCGGATGTCCAAGGCAGCGCTCAATATCGCTGGCGTTTCTTTGGCCAAGGATCTTGAGAGCCGACAAATCGCAGTGACTATATTGCACCCAGGATACGTCCAGACAGATATAACTGCGGGCCGAGGCTTTATCACCGCTGATGTTGCCGCAAGTGGGTTAATCGAGAGGATAGATGACTTAAGTCTTGAGACCTCCGGCCACTTCTGGCATCAAAGCGGCGAGAAGCTTCCGTGGTAAAAATACTAACTAGTTGATATTGATGAATAAAAGTTGGCAGTATTGAAGACCAACCGACACGGTGCTACCGTGCGTCAAAACAACATTTGAATGGAGGGGCCGACTATGCAGGCTATTCTCGCCTTGTCCCTAGTGGTTTCGTCTCTTGTATCTAATCCCGACTTGCTCTTGCAGACTGGGGATAAAGCACCGCCGTATTCCATGCGCGATCTGGATGGCAACGTATTCTCGCTAAGGGACCTGACAGGCCCAACTGCGGCAACGCCCTCTAAAACGGTACTGATGGTATTCTTCGCGACTTGGTGTGAGCCTTGTAAAGCGGAACTGCCAGACCTTCGACAAATCGAAAAGCTATGGAAGACCCGTGAAGTTCAGGTCGTTCATATTGGGCTCTCCCAGAACACCGAAACGCTCTTGCCCTTCTCGCTTGAGCAACGGATTACCTGGCCACTGGTCCCGGATTCATTCGGACTCCTTGGCAGGCGCTATGGCGTCGACCAGCTGCCGCACCTCTTTATTATCAACCGAGATGGAGATATCGCGTATCAAAAGCGTGGCCTCGATCCGAGCCTCTTTGAAACGTTGAATGCGCAGCTCGCACTCGCCACTGGCTATGAAGCGCCCGTTGTCACTTCTAAGCGCGCAACCAATGCAACGAAATCAGCCGTTGTTGCCCGCTTCGAGCAAGAGCTTAAATTTGCCCGTGCACCCTCTTCAGAGGACTCTGCTGCTCGCTGGCAACCGCTGGCAACTTATATCGGTGAGCACGCCAAGGCTCGAATCGATATGGTTCAGGAAAAGGCATATACGCATTTCGAACGCGGTATTAAAAATGCCAAGTACGACCTGTTCAACGCAGGACCTATGCTTTGCAGTGAAGCACTCAAGAATTACGAGCCTGCTGCCCTGATTGAGCGCGAAGGATCTCGCTCTTATACGGGAATCACGTTTGTACCTCGCAAGAGTGCAATCAAATCAGTTGCCGATCTCAAGGGTAAAACCATCGGAATGGTTTCTGCCACTTCGACAAGTGGTGGTCTCTACCCACAAAAACTGCTCCTCGACGCGGGTCTCCGCCCGGGTAAAGACGTAAGAATCAAATGGTTTGGAAGCCATGCGAAGGTAGCCAATGCAGTGAAAAAAGGCTGGGTTCACGCTGGAGCATGCTTTGAAGACTGCCGAAATCTCGCTTGGAAAACCCAACAGCAAAAGACTAAAGCTACCCGAATTCTTGCCTACACTGCTGATATTCCAGCAGAAATGATTATGATCAAACGCAGTTTGCCTGCCGAGACCAAGGCAGCTATCCGTCAGGCTCTCACTAAAACTGACGACCGAAAAGGCATTCTGGCCCGTATTTCACAGCAAGAACCTCCTATTTCCGGGATAGTAGCCGCAACAGAGCAAGAACTTGAGTCTGTTCAGAAGGTTGTGAAGCAAGTCAGAGCCAAAAACAAAAAGAATTAATTCTCAAGAGCCCTATCACCTGTTCCCTTGATGCATTGAAGTCACCTCGGCTTCCCCCTATGATCACTCTTAGCCATGAGTGAGTCCAAAGAGCATGACAAGCAAATGACCGAAGATG
>JABJBS010000070.1 GCA_018668695.1 Deltaproteobacteria bacterium | reverse complement strand
GTTTCTCTTATCTTTAAGACAGAGTCATATCGGATATTTCAATGCATTCGATGTGAGGACGCTCGTGAACCAGACCACTAAGAAAAATCTGTTCCTAATACCCCTGGCGTTCTTACTTTTGACATCCATGAGCCTAAGTGGTTGTGGGGATTCGCTCGGGGCTGAATGCTCCAAGGTATGCGACTTGAGAGATGCTACAGGATGCTCCGACATCGAACTCAGCACCTGCTACAACCTCTGCCAAGCCTACCAATCGGCACCAGAGCCTTGCGGCACCAACACTGAAATACTCAGTGCCTGCCTCGCTGACCAAGCTTGGGTGTGTACGGATTTTGGACCCAACCTCGAATCACCCTTGGCTTGCCAAGAAGAACAAGCAGCTCAAGACGCCGCATGTGTATTCACCGAGGACGCAGAGAGCGCAGAGTCCGATTAGAACTGAGAACTAAGCATGCTGAGCAAAACGAAGAGAATCATCGGCGAGAAATCAATGCCGCCCATGTCCGGCATCAGCTTACGAATAGGTTCCAGTACAGGTTCAGTAAACGTATCTAGGATTTGAACCAATGGATTGTCTCGCGGCAATCGCACCCACGACACCAAAACACTGGCCAAAACGATATATGAATAGAGCTCAATGGCCTGAACGATAAATCCTGTCATAATATATGGCCTCACACACTCGGGGTTGACGATGCGGCCAGACTTTCGCACTCTGTCCCATGAGGTTCAAGAGTGAATAGCACGGTCGTTTCCAACTTTTTAGATACAGGTACCCCCAGTCACTGTATTTAGCTCGGTAAGGCAAACCTCGTAGCAATTGTACTCAGCTCAAACAGATGTTAGCCAATCGGCTCAAACTACCGGAGATTTAGATGACAAAGGCGAAAATTGGTATTCTAACAGCGGGCGGCTTAGCCCCTTGTTTATCTTCAGCAATTGCATCCTTGATTGAACTCTACACCGCGCACGATCCGGCAACTGAAATTCTATGTTACCGAGATGGCTACAAGGGACTGTTGCTTGGAGATTCTATTGCTGTCAGTCCAGCGATTCGCGAACGCGCCTCAAAACTACGCGACCATGGCGGCAGCCCCATCGGCAACAGCCGCGTCAAGCTCACCAACATCCCCGACTGCGAGAAGCGAGGTCTCGTCCAACCAGGAGACAACCCTCTGGAAGTTGCAGCCAAACAGCTCCAAAAAGATGAAATCACCATTTTACACACCATCGGCGGGGACGATACCAACACCATGGCTGCACAACTTGCTGCCTACCTCAATCAACACGGCTACCGGCTCACCGTTGTTGGACTTCCTAAAACTGTCGACAATGACGTGTTTCCCATCGGGCAAACTCTTGGCGCGCTCACCGCAGCCGAATGCGGCGCTCGATTTTTTGGAAACGTGGTTCACGAGTTCAGTGCCAACCCAAGAATGCTCATCATTCATGAAGTTATGGGCCGTGCATGTGGATGGCTCACTGCTGCAACCGCTCGCGATTACCGGCAAGCTCTAGAGGGTCAGTCATTTATGGATGAGCTTGGTCTCTACCAGAAACGAAAAGACGTTCATGCTGTTTATGTGCCGGAAATGAGCATCGATCTCCAAGCCGAGTCTGAACGCCTGCGGGCAGTGATGGATGAACACGACTGCGTCAATATCTTTCTAAGTGAAGGCGCCGGTGTCCAAAGCATCATCGACGAAATGGAGTCGCGCGGAGAAGACGTGCCCAGGGACGCATTTGGACATGTCAAACTCGACCAGGTGAACCCTGGACAATGGTTCGGTAAACAATTTGCAGAGCGAATCGGCGCGGAGAAAGTACTTGTTCAAAAAAGCGGCTACTACGCACGCAGTGCTCCCTCAAACGCGGCAGACATTGCCTTGATACACAGCTGCGCTGAGATGGCCGTTCGCTCGGCACTCGATGGCGTTGAGGGTGTTATCGGTCACGATGAGGACCATGACCAAACCATGCGCCCCATCGAATTTGAGCGAATCAAAGGTGGTAAGCCATTCGATACTGAGTGTGATTGGTTTCAGGCACTTTTGAAATCTATCGGCCAAACGCCTTAAGACCACTAATCAATCTGGTCTGCCAACCAGGTCATCACCAAAGGAAATACTTCTCGGCTAGCAAGCGGATGCAGAAGCATATCCAGGTGGTTGTACTCAATAGACTCACCGTTGGCCCGAGTTAGATAAACCGTTTCGATACCATTTTGGTCAAAACCGAATACTTTAGGGTCGCATTGCCACGGAGGTGAGAGGCCATCCGATGGCGCCATAAGAGCAAGAATTGGCACTCTATTTTTCAGCGATAACTTAGCCATTAATGGATCTAAAACCGGTACCGGTTGTCCTTTGCCAAGTGTCTGAATTTCGTTGAGGAGTGAAGCTGGCATTTTTGATAATGCATTTTCATAAAATGCGAAGCGCGTTTTCTCTGGTAGGCTCGAGCTTAGGAGCAACTCTGAAACACGTATATCGAAACCACCAGGCTGCTTTAAATCCTGTCTATCAAGCATCGGCCAAGTAACGGCTGGAACTTTCTGGCCAGCGAGTAAGAGTTTCTTGACCGCCTTACTGTAACCACCAAAGCCGATTGGCGCCCCCATAGCGATGAGCCCGTCGAGTGTCGCTTCCTTCTCCTGGTAGATCATCTGATAGAGGAGCGTCCCCCCGATATCATGCCCTATCCCCAATATCTTTTTTCCGCGATGTCGCCGAGCAATGGCTTTTATAGCCTGCCGCAACCCCTTGCGTGTTTGGGCCAATGAATCTTGAGCCGATGAAAAATTTAAGTCGATGGTGTAGACCGAATAACCAGCCCGCCAAATTCTTCGCGCAAGCTTTGCAGTATGTGGTAAATCCCAAATTGCTGCATTCGTTCCAAGCCCGTGCACCAGAACGACAACTGCCGCCGGTTCATAAACAGGATAGCCATAAAGAACAGGTTGTTCCGGATTTGTAAGCTTAGCTGCAACTTCCAAGTCTACGCTCAGACTGCTCGTAGACACTTGATAGGCAACCGGCTCAATCGTCTTTAAGCCTGAGCAGCCCATGAGTCCCAAGAGAATCAGGCAAACGACGCCTGAAATAATGTTAGCCTTCATGCTGCATGAGCCATTGTTCCAAAAGTGGAAAAACTTCTCTAGGTGCTGTTTTACCGAGAACTAAATCCACATGACCGTAGTCATGGGCATAGCCGTTGGCTCGACTGAGTATTTCAATGCGTTTATCTTTTGATTGCACTTTTCGAAACGCTTCAACCATAACCGCCGGCGGCGCCATTTGGTCGAGTCCACCCACCACGAAGAAAATCGGTACTTCAATTTTCTTCATTCCGTCGGTGTAATTATGGTGACCATCTTCTGACGAGAGGTAACCGTCTGCGGCGCCCTTAACCAATTGCCGTACGACCTTAGAAGACAAGTTATCCACTGCGTGCGCACCTGTTTGACGAGCAACAACCGGGTCCAGATTATCGTAGTTCCAAAGCACGTGCTGGGGCGCTATCACACCGGGGTAGGCTAAGGGTGCAACGGTTTTAACCAAAAGACCTGATGGAAGCTCGTCGTAGAACCAATCTACCACCGGAAAGAGCCCGATGCTTCGGCCCAAGCTTTCATTGCCTTCAAAGAGCTTAGGAGGGGAACCGACCGCAGTCACCGAGCGAATCTTCTCCTGCCCAACGCGTTGCAGGTAGGCGTACATGACCATACTGCCCATGCTGTGACCCATCCAATGAACCTGGCCTGTCTCAGAACGAGAAGACACAAAGTTAATCGCTGCCGGTAAATCTCTTAATACGTAATCGTCAAAGCTGTAGTCATACTCTTTTTCATCAAAGAGCCCGGGCTTGGTGGACTGACCTGAACCTCGTAGCTCAACCACGTAGGTATCAAAACCTTTGGATGCGATGTAATCGGGAAAACTATACTCGTCGTTAAGGTCCCAGTTGTATTTGTTGCTGCTGATTCCATGGCACAATAAAACGGGAGTGGACTGCTTGGTTGAACCGCGCGGTGCGTAGTGGTGAATCGCAATACTCCACCCGTCACTTGTCTCGATATGAAACACTTCAGTTGAGCGCTCGGTAACGGGGTAAACCCAATGGGCGCAACCACTCACGCCAAGTACAATAGAAGTCAGCCATAGATACCGAAGAATGCTAAAACGTTTCATGTGGCTCCCCCAAAAGTGAATTCAATCAATCGCTGCTTGACAAATGAATTAAGATTCAGGAAATAATATGGTGCGTCATAGCGATCTGGCAATCAAGAAACGACATTAGAGCACAATGTCGTACATTTTGTCCGAACGGGTGCTGGGGTCAGATGGCGTATTTGGGCTTCCGATGAATGAGCAATTGCTGCACACTGAATCGGTTAGATACTGGGGGTTTTGGGGCATGTGGCTATCTTTCCAACATCGAATGATCAGCATTTTAGTGGCTGGGATTCTCGTTTCTGCCCTAAGTCTTACAACCGCATGCGTTTCGTCAGATGACGGGTTTGCCGAACAGTCCACCAGCAAGAAATCATTTGGCGAAATAGTCTACGGTGTTGTGGAGTATAACCTCGCACAAACACAGAGCTGCCAGGCTCCATTGATCGACGAACTACGAGGCCATCGTACAGACGTCATTACCTCTTTGAATTCATCTGTCCCGCCGGCATTGCTCGAGCAAATTCAAAAGCTGATGCAAGACGCGATCTTCCCAGCTATCGACAGCGGCGAGCTCGAGGCAACCACCGATAATATGGCCGATCTTCTGGGATTGTTGACGGACCCAGTGACCGATCCGCACCGCAATACACTGCGAGCTCTTCTAAATCTCGCTCAAACCCGGACTATTTTGACCCAGACACAGGTTTTAGACTTGGTCGACGCGGCAATCTACGATCGCGATCTTAAAAACGTGACCCATGCATTGGCCCAACTCGCCCAGCATCACGATGGTGTCGACTACACCATCAACTCAGCAACCGACCTCCTAAGTCGGCAACTCGTTAGCTTTACGGAAGAAAATTTATGCGAAGGCCTTAACCTCGGAGATATAGAAGAAACTCTACTCAAGAGCGACGTTCTTTCTACTGACGCACAAATGGGAAATCCTGCCTGGGCTGTGCTCGCAGATACCCATGGTAATCCGCGCGTACGAATCAACCCCAACACCGGTTCACTCTTTTTACCTTTCATCGATATCGATGCCGACGGAGCCGCCGATGTGAATCAAGACGGTGTCCCCGTCACAAGCTCAGGCTCGCCCATTGATATCCCAGCCATGGGCAGCGGCGTAGATCGCGATGAAGTGGGTCGCGCCATCAACGATGCCGGTCAACTTCTCTACGAATACTATGATGCCAAGCGCTCGGGTCTGGCCATGATGCTGGTGCTCGTCAAAGAAGCGCTCGAAGACAATATGCATCAAGATTTGGCTACGGTGGTCAACACCACAATTCCAACCATCGAAATCTGTGATGACGGAACATCAACTTGCCGTAAGTATCCCTCCGACGACAATCCTTTTGCAGACATTGCCTGGATGCTGGTTGAGCTTTCTCGTTTCGATGACGCCGCCGTATTCCTCAGAACTTGGTCAACACTTATTAAGGACAACCCTGAACTTGCCGAGACCATCATGGTTGCTCTTGGCCAAGTGTTAGAGAGTGTTGAAAGCAGCTCGGTTGATCTCACAGACCCCAAAATCCCCGCGCTCCTCGGTAAGGCTCTGCCCTTGCTGGACGAAGTGTTTGAAGCTGATAACTCCTCCGGTAAATCAACTGCCCAACTCTTACTCGAGCTCATCCATGACCTAGGCGGCACCGCGCGCACCTTTCCGGAGCAACTTCTCGACACCATCGATTATATCGAGCTTAGTAAAAGCCCCAGCTGTACCGACGCCAAGCCCAACTACGACCTTTCAACCCCCGTAGATTACAGTCAGCCACGCTACTTTCAATCCGGCGGTGGCTGGGTGGATAACCGCAGCAGCATCGAAGAGAGCATTGAGCTCTTAAGCGCTGTAGATTGCGGCAGCATTCCCTTTACCGGCGGCCAAACGGTAGCTGAATTTGTAATTGAGCTTTTAGCATCTCGTGATGAAGAGTCTGTATGCGGAATCATTGACCTCTTACTGGGAACAATCGACACCTTTGGTTTTCTCGGAGAATTCGCGACGGTGTTCTCCCTCGACATGATCGGATGTGATGGAGATGACGTCTTCCCAAGACTTGAAGCACTCGACTCCTTAGCAAGCAGCGGAGCCCTCAACGGATACCTTCCGATCGCACAAGTCTTTGTTGAGCGTAACCAGCTAAGCACACTCTTGGATATCTTTCATCTGGCAGCCGATGATTTACGCTTAGATGATGACTCAGACGCCAATACCGAAAGCGCCATTCGTGAGGCATTGCCCATCATAGGCCAGACCATTCGCGCAGGTGCGGTGGATCCGATGCTCGACCTCGCGGACCTACTCGTCACTACTGAAGCCGTGGATGAAAATGGGACAGTGGGCGATGTCATCATGAATTCGATTGAACGTATGGTCGACGACGACGGCAGTGTTCAGTCACGCCAAGGTCTCGTCAGCGGGAGTTCACTTGCTGAGCAAATCCTACAACCGTTTCAAACAATCGTAGAGAGACTCGGCGCCGCAGACAACACTGAGCCAATGAAACGCTTGCTGGAACATGTCACAGGTTATCTAACCGAGACTGAAGTCGATGATGGACAAACCGTAGATACAGCCGATGACCGCGTGGTTCTTAGTAATCCTCGTTTCATTCCACTCACCACCATCGTCCTCGATTTCGTGGCACAGCTCTTGGAACTGCCCGACGGCCAACAAACCTGTTACTTCAATATTCTCCAAAACGATATTGATGGTTTTCTAACGGGGCGTAACTTCGCAACGATGGTTCGATTGATTCAAGCCATTGAGAATGCTCCCGGCGCCAGTACGCTAGAAAGCTTTCTTATTCGTGCTCTCGATCCACAAGCAACCGATGCCGACCGCGAGATCTTCGGCCCAGCCGTGGTGATCATGGGCGGTCTTTTACAAGCTCAAATTGATGTGAACGATATGGAAAGTATCATGACTTACCTATCGCTGGCTCTAGATCCAAACCGGACTGATAGCCGAATGATTGTAAGTACCTTTGACAACATGCTTACGCGAGACAGCGAAGACGTACTTCTTAGTGCGATTCGCAATTTGCTAAATCGAGATATTCTCGAAACCGGCAAAGCCCCGCTACAAGAACTGACTTCAGCCTTCATCGATGTAGCCTCGGTTGATACCAGCAATTCATGTGAACCCCGGGATGAACTCAGCCTCGACGAAGCAGCCGAACTCGTTGATACGGTAGTGACATTCATGGAAGATGACCAAGAAGGCCTTGGTGCTATTTATGAACTCCTCGGTATGCGAAGGCGCTAGGCCCCGCTCATAGAGTCCAAAAAAATGAATAAAAACCTTACTTCTAAAACAAGTCTGCGGCTTTCTGCCCTCTTTTTTACCGTCACCCTTCTGCTTACCTCCCAAGCTCAGGCCAACCTAAGAGAAGATGTATTCGGCGCAGGTGCACGCGTGAAAGCCATGGCCGGGGCCGGTACTGCCATCGCAATGGATTGGTCAGCGATTTATTACAACCCGGCCAATATGGCGTTCATGCCGCAAAGTTCGATGAGTGTGGCGTTTGAGCATCAAGGCTACAACCTAAAGCTCCAAGGTAACGAAGAGGGCCCCACCCCAGATGAACTGCGTGACCGCAATACGCTCACTCTGGGTATGACGATGAAGATTCCCTTCAATATCAGCTTTGGGGCGATGATTCAGTTTGGTTTAGAGCGCGCTCAATACTTCGACCAATCCACGGTCGACGCTACACCGCGCTTCCATTTCTATGGTCAAAACCTAGAACAACTTTCCATTATGTTTGGCTTCGCTTTCGAACCCATCAAAGGGCTCTCCGTGGGGCTGGCTCTTGCTCCTTTGGTCAACAGTGAACTCCTGCTCAACACCGACGTTCCCATCTACTCCGGTGAGCGTGAACTGAGCGG
>JABJBS010000069.1 GCA_018668695.1 Deltaproteobacteria bacterium | reverse complement strand
TCTACGTTTTCGCGAAGCTGCTGCACAGTCCATGCATCGGCTTCGGCGACTCCTGGTACGCGTACCAGGAGTCGCCGAAGCCGATGCATGGACTGTGCAGCAGCTTCGCGAAAACGTAGAATTTGGCACCGGCGAGATTTCTATCAACACCGCCACCGCAAGCGAGCTTAAGCGTGCCGGGCTTACCAACCGCCAGGCCGCGAACATCGTGGCTTTTCGGGAAGAGCACGGAAGCTTTGAAAACATCGAAGAAACGGATGCCGTGTATGGCATTGGTCCCAAGACTTTAGCCAAGCTCCACGAAATCGTTGGCGACGATGAAGCCTGGGCTGCCTTTTCTGCTCGCATCCCCGGCGGCGAAGCCACCACTGGTTTTGCCGAGTCCAATCGCACCACCGTTCGCATTCCCACCGAAGGCGCAGGCTGGCCAGCCGACTTAGATGGCAACGGCATTGCCGACAACCGCGATGATTTGGTGGATGCAGAAAACACCTTAGATAAGCAAGTAGCCGATATCCTTCGCCGCACAGAAGCCGGACAAACTTTTCGCCTTGCCATGTATGGCATGTCTACCAGCTCCCCAGAATACAAGGAGCTTGTGGCCGCCGCCGATAGAGGCGTGAAAGTGCGCGTGGTGATTTACGGGAAGTACAATGGCAAGGCGATTGCTGCGCTTAAGAAGCTTCAAGCCGAAGGCAAAGATGTAGATGTGCGGGTGATTAAAAGCCGCGTCATGCATGAGAAGTTTGGTGTGGTGGGCGACGATGTATTCAACGGCAGCTCCAACTGGTCGAGCAGCTCCATTAAGAAGCACTCTGAAGACCGCTTTACGTTCCGCAACATGCCAGCTTTGGCCGATAGATTTGTGGAAGAGTTTGCCCGGCTTTGGGACCGGGGGAATCCGCCGCGAGGCTAAGCCCTTGTTCGCGCCCACAACTCAGGCCGTTAAATATTTCTAAAAGCAGTATTTCCCCAATAATATCAGCATGGTTATACCGGCTCGTTCGCCTTCTCCTCGTGAACCTTATAAATTTTTAGGGTGCACGCGATGGAGAAGTTTGCCCATGTCGAACCAGAATGAAGAGCTCAATCCTTTTTTTGCCGGCCTTGCCAGATGGGTGATTGGCCACCGGGCGATTACGATTGCACTGGCGATGCTTATTACCACCATTTGTATGGTGCGGCTCGTGACCCATCCTCTTATTCTCGACAACCGCCCTGAGGTATTTGAACCCAAAGGCTCTAACGCCACCGTCGTGCTTTCCGAGCTTCGCGAAGAGTTTGGCCGTGACGACCTCTTTCTCATCATTTTTGAAGGCGATGTGTTTAGCCTGGACTTTCTCAAAAGGCTACAGGCTGTTCACGATGAAGTCGCCAAAGTCGATATGGAGCTTGAAGATCCGATTGAAGAAGCGGCGGATGAAAATTCCGGCGACGATGCCTTTGGAGAATTTGGCGGTGATTCAGAGTGGGGTGATGACGAAGGCGGCACGATCATCGACCAAGTGATTTCTCTTACCGGCGTTCGCGAAACCCGGGCCTCTCCCGACGGCATTGTGGTCGGCGAGCTGATGGACGAATGGCCAACAAGCGAAACCATGGCCGCCTTTAAAGGGCGGGTGGTTGGTGATTCATCGTTCGTGAACAAGATAGTGGACAAAGAAGGTAAGCGAGCGGTGATGGCTGTGCGCACCATTGAACTCAGCGAGCCAGACAGTGCCCGGGTGTATCACCTGCTCCACGACATTTTAGACAAGCATAAAGCAGAAGGCTTTTCGCCGCTTATGGGCGGTACGCCGTCGTTTACGATTCGCTTAAACGAAATCAACATCATGGATATGGCCACCACCTTCTTACTCTCCATGCTCGTCATGGTGTGTGTGATGGCTTATCTCTTTCGCCACTGGGTGGGCATCTTAGGTCCGCTGGTGGTGGTGCAGCTTTCCTCGATTTGGACTGTGGCTCTGATGAGCTTTTTAGGGATGAGCCTCAACTACATCAACTCGGTGGTGACGGTGTTTCTCGTAAGCGTGGCCGTGGGCGATGCCATCCATATTCAGTCTTTATACCGAGATAAGCGCCGCGACGGGCTAAGCAACGAAGATGCGATTATTCATACCCTAGGCTGCACTGGTGTACCCATCTTCTACACTTCTATTACCACCATGATTGGTCTCTTCTCGTTTGCCCTAGCGAGTATCAAACCAGTTAATGAGCTTGGGGTGATGGGCGGCTGCGGCGTGTTCTTTGCCTTCTTGGTCAGCTGCACGGTGGTACCGGTTCTTTTAACTTTCAATAAGACGAGTAACCTAGGGGCGCGTGACAATCCCGAGAGCGGCCCCATCGATAAGCTTTTAGACCTCTGTAATCGCGCTTCGGGAGCAGGGCCCAATGGAAAACGCAACCTTCGGCTGTCCGTGGTGATGGGCGTTGTGATTGTAGCTGCCGGTATTGCTTCCGCTCCTTCCATCTTGGTTACCCACGATCCCTTGATGTGGTTCCCGGACCATTTTGAGACCAAGAGAGCTTCCGACACGCTCGATGAGTATGTGGGCGGCGCATCTCAGATGAGTCTCTTAATTGAAATCAAATCAGACCTGGGCATCAAAGATCTTGAGTTTATGAAGGCTCTTGAGAAGTTCGAGGCATACATTCACGCCTACCGAGATCCTCACTACGGGGACATCGTGGGCAATATTACCAGTGTGCTGGATATCGTTCGGGAAACCAACCGGGCACTTCATGGCGGTGAGCAAGCATTCTATAAGATACCCGACACTCCGCGTGAGCTTGCGGATGTGTTGTTTCTTTTTGAGAATGCTGGGCCTGACCAACTGCGGCGACTTGCCACCAATGACCTTCGTAAAACTCAAGTGACGATGAATCTAAAGTGGCTTCACGGTGATGAATACCGCCCGCTCACGGACTACATTGAAAAGGGTATCGAAGAGTATATGGCCCCCACGTCGCGGGTTCGCCCAACGGGTCTTATCTATTCTGTGCTCTCGACCATGGGCGTATTGGTGATTGATTTGGCCAAGAGTTTTGGCTCGGCGTTTTTCCTGATTACGATTTTGCTGATTCTCTTGATGAAAAATCTCAAGATAGGACTCGTTGGTATGATTCCCAACCTGGTGCCAATCATCATGGCCATGGGGTTGATGGCCGTGCTTGGGATTCCGCTTGATGGTTTTACCATCCTGGTTGCCTCCATCGCACTTGGTTTATGCGTGGATGACACCATTCACTTTTTGCACCACATCCGCCTGGAGCATCAGAAAACCGGCGACATTGAAGAGGCTATCCATACGTCCTTCAAGCACAGCGGCCGGGCGATTATGGCAACCAGTGCCATTTTGATTCTGGGTCTTGCTCCCTGCATGACCGCCGATTTGAAGGCGATTGTCTGGTTTGGCTTGGTGGTTTGCTGCACCATTTTCTTTGCGGTGGTGGCCGATTTGATTCTCGCCCCGGCGGTGATTCGGATTCTTTTCCGCAAAAAAGGTTAGTTCTTAAGTGCACAATTTGCCCCTCAATCTGCAAGGATTGTAGGCGGCTTGATTTTTTGTGAATCGACCCGCTTAAAAACTCTCATATTTTCAGCCACTTAAGGTGTCGCTGCGATGGCACAATGCATGCTTTCTATGGGGCTGGAGGGTCCCCCATGGTGAATGCACGCGCACTTTTTAGTTCTTTGATTTTTCTAATGATTATTCCGTCTCTTAGCTTTGCTGCTCCGGTGGTTACGGTACCGGACGATTACCCCACGATTCAGGAAGCCATCGATGCGGCAACGCCCATCAGCACGATTCGTGTGATGCCTGGCGTCTACGAAGAGTCGCTCACCATGCGTGAGGGGATTTACGTTCGAGGCTCCGGAAGCGACACCACGTTTCTCGTGGCTCCAAGTGGCCACGCCGTATTTGCCGATGGAATCAGAGACAGCTTGATTGGCGAGTTTAATATCTCGGCGCCAGAGCTTCATCCCGTGATGATTCAAAACGGTGCGGACGTAGATGTTCTGAACAATAGGTTTGAAGGCACGCATTCCGGCATTCAATTTTATGGTTCTATGGGCCGGGTATCGGGCAATACGTTTATCGACTTGGATGCAGAAGACCCAATTGCGGTTAGCTGCATGAACGGTTCATCCCCCACCATCATTGGTAACCTCTTTGTGAGAAGCGGCACCGCGGTGATGGCCTATTATGATTCTCACCCGATGATTCTGAACAACACGATGGTAAGCGGCTCTTACGGAATTGATTTTCGCGCGTTTGAAGAAATTGCCACCTCGTTTCCAATTATTTTAAACAACATCATCACCGACTTCTCTACTGCGGTACGCGCTTTAAACGGAGCCACGCCTGAGACCATGGGCTTTAACCTCGTTCACGCAAACGGCTTTAACTACAAAGATGTTGTGCTGCCTCCCACCGATCATCAAAGCGATCCTGAGTTTATGAACGCAGATGGCGATGACTACCGGCTTCTGCCTGGCTCACCCGCTATTGATATGGGTGGCACGCTGCCCTACGGCCAAGCCAATGGTTACCACATTCAAGATGGCAACAGTGATGGCGCGGCCATTCGCGATATTGGTGCTTACGAATTTGGCGGCACAGTGCGGCTCCCATTCGCGGGTGACGAAGGCTACGACGACAGCTATTCCGGTGTTGATAATCAGCCGCCTGCAGACGAGGCCAACGACGACGACGACGGCGCTGGCAATGAGTCTGGCCCTGAAGGAATCGATGGCCAGGATGCTGGTGAATCCGGCGACCGTGAAGACCCTGTAGACGGAGAAGGCCCTGAAGGCGTGGTGGACAACGAACTACCCGGTGATGAACTCGGCGCCGATTCTATGAGCGCCGACGGTGATACAGGCGGCTGCCAAGCTGCACCGGTGTCTGGCTGGTTTATTGGGATGCTTTTAGGGATTTGGTTTTTGCGGCGTAAGAATAGTATTCGCCTTTAATCCCCGAGATAGACTTTATGTTGCGATATTCCAAGCCCTGCGATGGGATTGACATCTCAGGAAACTGCCTCTATTCGTTTCCGCCTAAGCGATAATTTCGGAATTTGCTTTAAAAGTTCGGACATTTTATGGGCGGGCAGCGGGTCAAAGTTCTATTTGTGCTCTCAAATCTCAATGAGGGCGGCGCTCAAAAAGTGTCGGTGACATTGTTGCGTTTTCTCGACCGCACAATCTTCGAGCCACATCTGGTTGTTATCGGCGAATCAGGCGTTTTCGAAAAAGATATTCCAAAAGATGTCCCCATCACCTTCCTGCGACTCAAGAGAGTACGGCAAGCTCATTTTCCCTTACTCAAGGAGATTTATCGTATTCGGCCCGCAACTGTCTTTGCGACGTTGGGTTATGTAAATCTTGGAGTTCTGATGCTGCGGCCATTTTTGCCCAAAGGTACCCGGGTTGTGGTTCGGGAGGGTGCGATTGTCAGCTCTATTTTGAATTCAAGTTCGGTAGCTCCACTTTGGCGAACGTTTTATCGAAGATTCTACCCACGGGCCGATCAGGTGATTTGTCAATCGAATTTCATGCGGCAGGACTTGAAAGAAGCCATTGGTGTGACGACCGCGAATATGACGCATATTTATAACCCGGTGGATGTTGCGGCTATCGATGCATTGTCCAATGAGGGCGAAAATCCTTTTATCAGTCATGGTCAAGGACCCCATGTCGTCACGGTAGGACGACTGGCTAAGATCAAAAACTACGATAACCTGGTACTTCGTTTTCGAGATCTTGTGTCTGAGAAGCCTGATGCACATTTGTGGTTATTGGGGACTGGCCCTGAACAGTCGGCGCTGGAAGAACTTGCAAGAGCTCAGGGGATTGCTTCTCAGGTGCACTTTATGGGGCACCAATCCAATCCGTATTTGTGGCTTAAATATGCTGATTTATTCGTCCTTTGCTCAAAGTCCGAAGGTTTACCAAATGCGTTATTGGAAGCTGTGGCCTGCCGGTGCCCGGTGATATCTACGGTTCATCCAGGCGGTACCGGCGAGATCTTTGCGAATATTGGTCAGTCAAAACGATTTGTGGAGGCTCTTAATTGGGAACCGTGGTGGTTTGAGAGGCCGGAAACTGAGACCAGAGCACGGCTCGTGTCGGTGCATGACCTCAATAGAGTGGTCTTGCAGTACCAGGAAGTTTTACGGTAGGAGACCTCACAATGGGAAAAGAAGAAACCGTTAAAATACAAATGCGAACGCTAGAATCTCTGGGGTATTCTGTACCTGTTGGCGCCCGTATTCTAGATTTTGGTTGTGGTGCAGGTGGCTTGGTTAAGGCCTACCGTGACCAGGGTATGGACGCTTATGGTTGTGATTTAAGTTTTAAAAAAGGTCCTCATGCAGAGTCGCTTCATAAAGAGGGAATTCTTCGGGTCATCGATAGTGAAACAAGACGCCTACCGTTTGAAGATAATTTCTTTGATTATATTTTGAGCGAGCAGGTTTTCGAACACGTTGATGATTATCCAGCAGCCCTGGCAGAAATCTGCCGGATTTTAAAACCCACTGGTTTGAGTATGCATGTTTTTCCTTCAAGGTACCGGCCCATTGAAGCGCATATCAAGGTTCCGTTTGCGAGTATTATCCAAAAAGAGGGTTGGATTCGCTTTTGGGGCAAACGCGGTTATCGTCCGAGTGGAAGCGAAGAGATTCCACTCGACAAGTTTGCTCGCGACAGCACAGAATATCTGAATACTCGAACGAATTACTTAAAGAAATCTCAGATTAAGAAAATTGCGAGACAATTTTTTGAGAATGTAGATTTTTGTGAAGCAGCATATATGTGTCATACACCACGGGGCGGCTTACTGCGAAAAGCCAACCGGATTGCTCCATTCTTGCCTTATTTTTATTCGACCTTTCGTACGCGTGTTTTACTTTTGGCAGGAGCAACATCTCTCAAATAGGGCTTCATTGCCCTTCGGGAGATGATTGATAGGAAAGACTATGTTTCTTGCTCTTATGTTATTTGGTGTTCTCGCGTTTGTGGTCTGCTTATTGCGTCCTAACTGGGGCATTTGTCTTTTTGTCGGCCTTATCCCAATGGAATACCTCTTTGTTTTTGGTGATGTAAAATCAGGGCAGGGTTATACCCTGATGAAATTCCTTTCAATGGCGCTCTTGGCTGCTTGGGTCATACACTTGGCGCTGAACCCCAAGCTTATTAGGAGATTGGTGAAACACCCCAGTTGGCAGCCATTAATGGTGTTATCCATACTCGGAGTTATTTCAATGCTTTGGGTTGCGGACTCATCTGTATCATTGAAGCCGGTTTACAAGTACCTCTCTGGGGCCATCTTAATCATGACAATTCTCTCTTATGTTCGCACGAAGAACGATTTGGAGAATTGTATGAAGGCACTGTTGGTGGGCGGAATCATTTGTGCAGCAGCCACTATTTATCAATATTTTGTATTGATTCCGTCAGGAACAGTTGAGGGATTACGAGCAGGTAGTTTTTCTGGTGGTAGCGTAAACCATACAGCTGAGCTGCTAACGATATGTTTACCGCTCTGCTTCTTTTTCTTTCGCCAGCAATTACTGCGCTTCTGGCGAGTTACGGCGGCCCTTTCAGCTATATTGATTATCAATGGTATTACCACGACTTTTTCGCGCTCGGCATTGCTTGGGTTAGGTGCTTATTTCGCTGTTGAACTTTATGGCTTTTTGAAGCGTAGCCAAGCTTTGGCAGGCGTTGGGCTTGTGGTGATAACCGTCACAATGTTTGGTCTTGCTGCGGCGAACGTTGAACAAAAAACTCTAGACCGACGAACCGAGCGTACCACGGCAATGCTGAATTTTGACGAAGCTGAAACGTATGAAGGCTCAGCAGGTTCCTTAGAAGAACGACTTCTCCACTGGGAAGCAGCATGGTTGATGTTTTTGGATCACCCTGTTTTGGGTATTGGAGCAGGTGGTTTCGGAAATGAGTTTGGTGAAGATTATCAGTTTCGAGTAGATAACAAGCGATTATACAGTAACAAACGAAGTGCCCACAGTACGGTACTTTCGATACTGGCCGAGCAAGGTATCGTAGGTTTGTTTGTGTGGATCTGGTTTATGGCCGCTTGGTATTTTGGCTTTCGCCGCGCGTTTGGCAGGGTGGAAGACTTAACAATATCTGACCGTTCATATTTCTTGTTGATTCGAGGTTGGTGGGTACTTTGTGTCTTGTTCGGTGTCGTAAATCGGACGCATTATCATAAAGTCTTTTGGGTGATTGCGGGGTTAAGTTTTGCTTGGGTACTACTTATGAAAGATGACCACGCTACCTCGCAAAAACACAAGAAGAGTATGGGTCTGGCAGTGGTTCCTGCGAACAGCACGAACTACTGACTTGTTGAGTTTTAGCTTCTCTTGGGCTTGCCTAAGAGAGTTTTAAAGCCCGAAATCAGGTTTTCTTTTGAGTACTTCTTGTTAACACGGTCGAACCCGGCTTTTCTTACCTGGTCTAGCTTATCTGGCAGGTCAATGAGCTTAAGAATGGTTTTTGCGTACTCTTTACCGTCGTAGTTTTTGATGATGAAGCCATCTTGCTCATGGGTAATAATCGAGTCGAAAATACCTTCAAGGTTCGAGACAATCGTAATACAGCCAGATGCTAATGACTCTACGAGCACAATTCCGAAACCTTCGGCTCGGCTTGGAAGTACAAAGAAATCGGATACTTTGAAAACGGATGCGATATCCTGGACCTGACCCAAGAGTCGAAAATTCTCGGATTGCCCGGCTTTTTCAATTCGCGTCGAAAGCTCTGTGGGGGTATCTTCTGTTCCTTTTACGTGCGGCCCGGCCAATAGGAAATAGATATCGTCTCTTGTTTTACCGAGTTCTTCCATCATCTCGATTAAAACGTCTGTTCCTT
>JABJBS010000068.1 GCA_018668695.1 Deltaproteobacteria bacterium | reverse complement strand
GCCATGGGTAAGAAAAAAGTCGACGTGATGGAAAAGCTCGGTAAGCAGTTTATCGACGGTGCTTTCGAAAAAAGCGGCATGGACAAACAAAAAGCCCATGACCTCTTTGAAAACATCAAGAAGTTTGCCGGTTATGCTTTCAACAAAAGTCACTCTGCTGCCTATGCATTGATCAGCTACCAAACTGCCTACCTCAAGAAGTATTACGAAGTTGAGTTTATGGCTGCCCTGCTCTCCACCGAGATGAAGCAGCAAGATGTGGTTGTTCAATACATTCAAAGTGCCCGAGAAAACGGTATTGAGGTTCTATCGCCCGATGTGAATCAGTCCGTGAATGACTTCAATGTCGCATTTCGAGAACGCACTGATGACAATGGGAATAAAGTTCAAAAGAAAGTTATTCTCTTTGGTTTGGGCGGGATCAAAGGCGTTGGGTCTGCGGCCATCGAATCCATTATTGAGACGCGTCAACAACACGAGAACTTTGGCTCGATTTATGGATTCTGCGAAAAAGTCGATACCCGTAAAGTAAACCGTAAAGTCCTTGAAGCCCTTGTTAAGAGCGGTGCATTCGATGAATTTGGAAAAGCGCGCTCGCAGCTCTTCTCCGTGGTGGACAAAGCACTCGAGGCTGGGCAACGAACTCAAAAGGATTTGCAGTCCGGGCAAACAAGCCTCTTTGGCGCCTTTGCTGCCGCTGCTCAAGAAGAGACAGGTATTACAAGCTCTTCAACTGTGGATGAATTCTATCCGGCTGAAGAAGAGTGGCCTGAAAAAATGCGGCTCAAGCTTGAGAAAGAAGCCTTAGGTTTCTACATCTCAGGACATCCTCTGCATCGCTACATGGACGACTTAGGGCGACTTGCATCGGTGAATACTGCCACCATTGCTGCAGCCGCCCAGGGCAGGGGCAGGTTCGAAGGCGTTACCATTGCCGGCATTGTTTCGAGCATGCGTGAGAGACCGCTCAAAAATGGTACGGGGCGAATGGCTTTTGTTCAGCTTGAAGACCTCCACGGTTCCATCGAAGTACTTGTCTTCAGCAAAGCATTTGCGGTGGGTGAGATGACCCTCAAGAGCGGTGAGCCTATCCTCATTGCTGGTTCTCCAAGCCTTGAAGGCGACGAAGATCCCGTCGTTAAGGTAAGAGCTAAAGAGATTTTCCTCCTCTCCGACATCCGCAACGAACAAACCAATTCTATGGAAATTCAGGTGAACCTTAGTAAGCTCACCACGGAGCGGCTCACCAAGCTCAAAGAGCTTTTTAGTTCTAACCGAGGGCCGGTTGAAACCAGAATCAAAGTGACTGAACCCGGTGTTTCAGAAACGGTTATTCAGCTTCCCGACAGCCTTCGCATCCAGCCCAACGATGAACTGCTTAACCGGGTAGACCGGCTATTTGAGGGACGTGTCGTCAAGCTTAGCTAGAGAAAGTCGCTGCGTGCCCCCCATCACTTACCTTCTCACACTCAGGGGAAGGCAAAAAAAAAGCCTGAACTCTCATCCAGGCTTTTCTAATCTCAATCTTAAGTAGACTTAACGCTCATGCAAAGGCGTATAGTCTCGCTCATTTGCACCAGTATAAATCTGGCGAGGACGACCAATGCGTGTTTGAGGGTCTTCACGCATTTCTTTCCACTGTGCAATCCAACCCGGCAAACGGCCCATGGAGAATAAAACAGTGAACATATCCGTTGGGAAGCCCAACGCCTTGTAAATAATACCCGAGTAGAAATCCACGTTCGGGTAAAGGCGACGCTCTTTGAAGTACTCGTCTTCTAGGGCAGCTGCTTCAAGCTCTTTCGCAATCTCGAGAAGCGGATCATTAACCCCGAGCTTCTCGAGCACGATGTCGCACTGCTTCTTCAAGATGGTGGCGCGTGGATCAAAGTTTTTGTAAACCCGGTGTCCAAAGCCCATCAAGCGAATCTCACTCTTCTTGTCCTTCACCTTCGCGATGAATTCCTGAACAGTCATGCCACTGTTCTGAATCAAATTCAGCATTTCCAATACAGCCTGGTTTGCGCCGCCGTGCAGCGGTCCCCAGAGTGCGCAGATACCGGCACTGATGGATGCAAAGAGGTTTGTTTGTGCACTGCCGACCATACGGACGGTAGACGTAGAGCAGTTCTGCTCGTGGTCAGCGTGGAGAATCAAAAGGATATCCAATGTTCGTGCAATATCCGGATCGACAACAAATGGCTCTGTTGGCATACCAAACATCATGCGTAGAAAGTTCGCTGAGTAACCCAAAGCGTTATCAGGATAAATCAGTGGGTAGCCACGTGACTTGCGATAAGCGAAAGCTGCGATGGTTGGCAGCTTCGCAATCAAGCGAATCATGCTTTGGTCCATCTCTTCTTTATTCTTCGCAGGATAGCTATCCTGGTAGAATGTAGAGAGGCCACAAACCACTGAGGATGCAATCGCCATCGGGTGCGCATCAGGCGGGAAGGCATCGAAAAAGCGTCGCATGTCTTCATGAATCAGCGTGTGCCGGGTCACGGATGTTCGGAACTGAGTCAATTCATCTCTTGCTGGCAGCTCACCGTAAATCAGCAAGTAAGCTACTTCGAGAAAAGTCGACTTCTCAGCCAATTGCTCAATTGGGTAACCTCGGTAACGCAAGATCCCCTGCTCACCATTTAAAAATGTTACACCACTGGTGCATGAGCCTGTGCTTCCATAGCCAGGGTCCAAGGTAATCGCCCCAGATTTGCTTCGAAAAGAAGAAACCTCAATACCAATCTCACCCTCGGAACCTTTGGTTATGGGTAGTTCATAATCGGCACCATCTAGACTTATCTTAGCGGTTTCACTCACTTTTATATCCTCTCGTACACAACATTGAGCCAATTCGCGGCTTCATCGTCCTAAAGTTATATGATCTCCCTTAGGTCGTGTCGAACTGCCTGCAGCTTGATGCGAAATCAGCTTCGCACTGGAATTTAGACAAGGTTATGGGCTTTTCTCAAACATCTTTCAAGGGGCAGTTGGATGAACTAAAATACAGAGGCTGGACAAATTGTCATGAAAGGTTCATTAACCTGGTCTATAGTAAGGTATCTGGGGAGGTGTCCTTGTGTCTCTAATGTCTCAAACCGTTAAAAACGCTCTTGTTTTTGGTTGTATCATGATTTTACCACAGCTTGCCCTCGCCGGCGGCGGTGGTGGCGGCGGCGGCGTACGCTCGGCCAGTGTATCACTGAGCTTAGTACCTTTAGTCGCTGCAGCAGCATCCGTTTGCTTCGGTGCATGGTTGCGCAAACCATCTAAGTAAATTTTGGCAGATGGAGCGAGGCATTATTAGGTCACCCGCGCTCAAACTATTTATCTCATACTTCGCTATTTGGATCGTTTTCTACGGGTCCGAGCTGATTTCACTCAATTTAGGTACTCTTCGCGGCCTGCTCGCCTTTGCGATCGGAGCGCTGGCTCTTAAACGTCAAAAACATCGATCCGTACTTTTTGGTTGCCTGATGTTCCTCACCGTTCCTTGGGAAAACCATCTAGACGTCTTCTTGAATGACTTTTTAGGACAACTCACTGCCTTTACAGCCGCCGTAATTGTCAATGCGACCGGACTCTCAGTCGACGTTGTGCAAATGCATGTTCCGACCCTCGCCACCGAAAATCTACAGCTCCACGTAACACCTTTGTGCGCCGGGCTGGGTCCCCTTTTAAGCTTTGCCACGCTCGGGCTTACTCTAGGACTCATCTTTCTCGAAGACCCTACGCAGCAAAAGTGGCTTGCCATCGTGACGCCTTTTGCTGGTTTACTGGGCAACATACTGCGCGTAGCCATCAGCACCCATGCCGCCGACCTCTGGTTGGACCGTCATCCATGGGCATGGGATGTGGCACACGATCTCATCGGCTACCTCTGCTTCGTCGCGATTTACGCAGCCCTTTGGTTTTTCCTGAAAAATGTTAGGAATAAAGAAAGCACGGCCATTAATCCAAGCCCATAACCGATGAAGTGACGCAGGCGCTGAAACGGGGTGATACCTTTGTAAACCTTCACCTCGTAATTCAACACTTCCCCCACAAATTCAGACAACTGCTTAGAACGTATGCCCTCTGCGGATACCACATGGGTTAGACCGTGTTGACCAACATGCATCAAGCTTCGACCTGCCTCGACCGCGCGTAACGTTGAACGCTGTGCATGCATTTTACCAACCAAAGTGTTTCCGAATCGGCTCCCATCTGCGAGCACAACCAAAAGGTCCGCCGCATTCTTCTCAACCAAATCGCTGGCGTATTTCGGCAACACCGACTCCAGACAAAACACGACACCTAATTTATAATCGCGAAAGTCTAAGATTCCGGAGGATTCACCAATCGCAAAATGAGTCTCCGCCCCAAGCGCCAGCCTCTTTTTATCCACCATGTTGACGCTTCCATCACTGAGAAGAATTGCCGAGTTATAAAGTGTTGCACCATCATCGGCTCTTCGTGAACCTATAAGAAGTCCGCCGCGATTTTGTGACAATGCCTTAAGCCGCAATGCAAATTCATTGCCTGAACGATAGGTCTCATCGACTGCTGTCTCCGGCCAAATCGTTAAAAGAGCTGGCTCAGCCCCCAGTGTAAGTTCAGTGTAGATTTTCTCAGAGATTGATTCCCAAGCAGGCAGCTCCTGGCCCCGCGTGTAGAGCCAAGTGGGAATACCTCCCTGAACCAACGCAACTTCAAGTGTTGATTTCTCTTGAGGCGTAAAAGCGGTTCCAACCAATTGGCAGACACAAAGGGTGCAAAGCCACAGATAGCACAAAGCCTGATTAATCATATCTGCCCAGCCGCCGCGCCGAATCAAACGCACTGCAATGGCCGCAGCCCACACCACCAAAGCACCGAGCAAATAGGTACCGCCCAGGCGAACAACTCCAAATAAGCCGGCCCCATGTAAAGTGTCGCCGATAAGGTTTGGCAACGTTAAGGGAAGCTGAGCTTGGGTCCACTCGAACAACACCCACAAAACAGGAGCCAAAAGCCTAAGATAGTCTCCCTCACGAAGAGCCACGAAACTTAACGCAAACAAAGCCCGGCTCAGACCGTAGATCAAAGCAATGGTCACATAGACCTCGATGCCTGCATGGCTTAATCCAAATAAAATAAGGGACTCAAAAATGCCGCAGACCAGGCCAGTATAAAATGCTGTCTTTGCGTTACATTGCATCAAAGCGAAAAGCAGCGGTATCGGCGCGACCCAGCTGAAACCGGCAAAGAAGCCGTGAGAGCCGCAGAGTAAAAGACCCGTGCAGATCCCCAAAGCGATAGAACGAGCAGGACTCATGGACGATGAACCAAGCTGGGCTTTGTATTAAGGCGGAGGAGCCGAATCGGAAGCAGATAAAACTCCAAGCGGACCCGAATGTTGCGGTTGCTCATCATAGTCGAGGACCACGCTAGCAACCATCCAGAGTGTAAACAAACTCGCCGCGATAGTAGTCGCTATTTTTAGCAGGCGTGGTAACTCAAAATTCACCAAGGTGACCTTTCGCCGCGGTCATTCTATCGAACTCCGGAAAAAGCTTCTTCCGGTTATCTGTTCGGTAAGCTCGACCTGCATGGGAATCTTCAATGACCTGAGCTCTTGTTTGCGCATCAAAATACTCTGGATGCGGTTTATCCTGAATCCTTTTTAAAAAATCCTGCAGGGGTTGAGGAGACATTTTCATTTCGGCCAATGCTTTACCGGCAAAAATATCCGCTCGCGTTTCTTCCTCTCGGCAAAGTGCCTGGAGGTCTTCGATGTTGAGTAATTTTCGCTCCTTGTACTCTTTCCACCGTTTGGGGCGATGTCCTATCTCATGAGCCAGTACGCCGACCAAAATCTCAAGTTCGTCTGCACACGCCTCCAAAAACCCCGCGCCGACATAAATCATGCCGTCTTCATCAATCATGGCAATTGTGCCATCGGCCAAACAAATATCGTAATCTTGCTCTTCATCCCCGGCCATCGTCGCCAACTTCTTTTTGTATTGTTTTAAGGCCTTGAGCTGCTCTGCAAGATGGGGGAATTGGGCGGGATCTAGCACTGGAGGTTTGGCTTTACCAAAGAGGGCCTGAGTAACTTGTTGACCAATTTCAGGGGTCTGCGTGGATTGGCGAGACGCGCTGGCTTGTTGACTGAAGGGGTTGAGTTGGGTGCTGACGCCGCCGCCGATACGAGTGCTCATAGCAATAGTGTAGTATGTGCTCAGCATTTCCGGTACCCAAATCTGGCCGCAAGGCTCAGGTTGGTATAATCTTAAGCAATTGCCCCCACTTGAGTGGGCAAAAAGATTAGACCAAGAGGCTGATTCCATGATGGGTGGCGGACAATCCCAAGGACAACTCGATGCTTCGGTGCTCGACCGCATCTTTATCGGTGAGCTCGATGTAAACAGTGTTGTTGAAGAAACCGAGTACGGCGCGCAAATTACCCTCGGGGAGCACCCGCACTATTCCAAGCACCTCAAGCTCGCGCGGGTATCTGCTGCTCTTTCACGGTTACGAGACCCAGAGCTGGTGGCCGACCAAACGCCGCAATTTACTTTCGACTTAGATGAATCACCTTTTTCAGAAGTACTCTTTAAACTCTTCCAAGATCACGAAACGGGTTTTTTGGTCGTTACCCATGAAGGCCGCCGCAGAACCATTGCTTTATCCGCGGGCCTGCCCATTGCTTCGAATTCAAACTTAAAAAGCGAGCAGCTGGGACAATTTCTCATTCAAAAGGGTCTGATCTCAGCAAACCGGGCTGAGCATCTCACCGGCGTCTGTGCACGTGAGTCTCGCTCTTTGGGCTGGGGCCTCCTATCGCTGGAACTCATTGACTTACCCAAGCTCATGGAACTCGTTCAACAACACGCCCGACTGAAAATTCTCCCAGCCTTTAGTTGGACGGAAGGAACCGTTGAGTTTTATCGAGACAAACGCGGTGCCCTGCTGCCTCCTATTATCAACCTCTCATTCATGGACATGGTGAGGGCCGGCGTTTGGCGTACCTTACCAACCGACCTACCCAGCGTTGAGAAAATCGTTGGCAAGCTTCTTCAAGTTCAGGCGCCCTTGGTGGCCAATACTGCCAGCGGAGCCATTATCTGGGAGCTCACAGAGTTAGAGCGTCAGCTTCTAGACGAGACCCAGGAAAGCTGCGCGGTTCCGAAACTACTTGAAAACTATCGTAGCTCAGCTGAAAAATCCGAAGTCCTACGCGCACTTTTCACCATGACGCAGATGGGGCTCTTGAAATTTGATGCAAGTTACAAACCCTGCCTGAAAATCGGCTTAAACCCGCTGGCCTATCAGCATCGCTCCCGCAATGAACAGGATGTCGCAGCTTCACAAATCCAAGAATACAAACTCCGTAAAACCCTTGAAGATGAGGGACGTCACCTCTTTCTCAGCCACGACTACCGCGGTGCTGCTGAAAAATTTCAACGTTTAGCTGATCGCCAAGAACAAGCTACCGATGCCTTGGGGTACCTCGCAGTCTGTACGCTGCTCATCAATCCAAGCCGTCACGGTAAACGTGCACTCGAGCTTGCTCATCAGGCGGTGAGTATCGCCGAGGGCAATGCATTGGCCCACGCCGCATTGGCTCGAATTCATCAGGAAATGGGCAAAACCAATCTTGCCAAGCGCCACGAAAAAAGAGCTTTGGTCCTAAGCGAACATAACCCAGAATGGCTCGCTGAAATTCACGTTTTACTCGACACAGCTGCACGGGTTCGACAAGAAGAAGCCGAGGAGCCAATGAGCTTGGCACCGCTTCTCATCTTTGCGTCGACAATGATTTTCGCCCTTTTCTTTCTCTCGAATATCGTCGGCTTAGGTAATCAAGAATATTACTACCAAAGCAGCGACCCCTTCTTCTTCTATCGGCGAGTCGGTCTCCTGGTTGCAGGCATCGCAGGGCTATCGCTCTACTATCGGCAAAATCCATGGTCGGCCCTGAAAAATCTGAACTTTCGAACTCCGCTGCATTATGTACTGATTGCACTCGTGTGGGGCATCCTTGTTGGCCTTCAATCGCCCTCACAGCGTATCTCCGGGAACCTCTATGAAGTGTTTGCCCTCACCATGCTTCATGTACTGGCCGAGGAAATATTTTTCCGTGGATTTATCACCCGTATTCTTTCAGAGAGACTTGAAGAGTTTGGCTTGGCACTCTTGGGCAGCGGCCTCATCTATGGGGTCTACCACATCACCTACCAGTCCTTTTGGTTTGATACCGAATTCTGGATGAAATGGTATTGGATGGGCGCCATCACCGCCTTTGCTGGCATTCCCTACGCTTGGCTCTACATCAAGTCCAAAAGCATTCTCGCGCCCTTTATCGCCCACTTGATGGTCAGCCTGACCATGATGTGGATGTCTATGGGTATTCAGCTTTAACGCCTCTTCAAGTGCGAAAAACTTTCGAATCATACTCAGCCCGGTAGGATGGGCCCATGGGTATTGTTTTAATAATCGCGCATCTCTCACTCAGTGCTTCTCCCCTGGTCGTCATCGACCCGGGTCACGGCGGCGCCCAAGATGGCGCGGTGGGTATCTGCGGCATCAAAGAGAAAGACGCAGTACTTGCCATCAGCAAGAAAGCACAGGCTCTAATCAACCAAACGGGGACGATTCGGGCTGAATTGACACGCTCGACCGATGTAGACATTCCCCTGGCTCAGCGGCCCATCATTGCCAATCAACGCCGCGCTGATCTTTTCGTATCTGTCCACGCCAATTCTTCACCCTCTGAGCGAAGCAACGGCGTCGAGACCTTTTTTCTTTCACGTAAAGCATCAGACCAATACGCCATGTCGTTGGCAGCCCGTGAAAATGGCACTCACCATGCCAAAGCGACTCAACCCCAAGATGCACTTGGGGAAATCCTGGGCAAACTCAAGCACCAAAAAAACCATCAATCCAGTCAGCAATTCGCCTTCCAGCTTCAGCGCACGCTCTCCACGTCTATCCAGGCCCGTAACCGCGGTGTTCTGCAGGCTCCATTCATGGTTCTGAAGGCGACGAAGATGCCCGCAATCCTTGTTGAAGTGGGCTTCCTAACCAACGAAAAAGAGTGTCCGAAACTGGGACAAGACGAGCACCTCACCCAAATAGCCAAGGGGCTTGCTCAAGGTATTATTCTCCAAGTACAGCGCCAAAAAACGCGTCCGCATGCCAGAGCTTCCGTCCATACCCAATCTCCTGGCAACCACTAGTCAAAAAGCCGCCTTGCGAGCTTGACTTCCCGGCCGTCGTCACTCAAATAGTTCTCATGCCAAGAAGACCATTTGATCAAGTCCGCCCCGTAGCTATCACCCCTCACTTCATCGACCACCCTGAAGGCTCGTGCCTGATTGAAGCTGGCGATACCAAAGTGATCTGCACCGCCACCGTTGACGAGCGCGTCCCTAAATGGATGTCAGGTTCTGGCAAAGGTTGGGTGACGGCAGAGTACGATATGCTCCCTCGCGCAACCAACAGCCGTAAAGGCCGCGACTCCCACCGCGGTAAAATCAACGGCCGCACCCAAGAAATCGGTCGGCTCATCGGACGTGCTCTGCGCTCAGTGGTCGATATGGAAGCCATGGGAGAGTTCATGATCACGGTCGACTGCGATGTTATCCAAGCCGACGGCGGTACTCGCACTGCATCCATCACCGGTGGGTATGTTGCGCTGGCGATTGCCATCAAGAACCTTATCGATGACGGAAAAATTAAGACCAATCCTCTTAAGGACCATATCGCAGCCATCAGCGTTGGGATTATCAACGGTGAACCTGTACTCGATTTGGACTACAGCCTCGATTCCCGAGCCGATGTCGATATGAATATCGTTATGACCGGCGCCGGTGGTCTTGCCAAGGTTCAAGGTACTGCCGAAGGTAATACATTCAGCCGCGACGAGATGAATACCATGCTCGATCTTGCTTTTGGATGTAACGCAAGCCTCGTCGACCTTCAGAAACGCGCCATCGAAACGCCGCTTTCAGAAAACCACGTCCGAGTAACACTCTAATGACTTTAGAGCGTGTGCGCATCGCCACTGGCAACCAAGGCAAACTGCGAGAGTTCCGCGAGCTCTTAACCCCGCTGGGCATTGAAGTGCTTAGTATGAAAGAGCTTGGGGACATTGAAATCGTAGAAGACGGCGAGACCTTTGAGGCCAACGCCATCAAAAAGGCTCAGACCATCGCCGACCTTACCGGCGAAGCCGTGCTGGCCGATGACTCTGGTATTGCAGTGGACCACCTCAACGGCGCCCCTGGCGTCTACAGTGCCCGCTACGCAGGTGCTGAAGGCAACGCGCAAGACGAGGCCAACAATACTAAGCTTTTAAATGTGATGCAGGATGTCCCTGACGGAGAACGTCAAGCGCGCTTTGTTTGCGCATTGGCTCTCTGTCGACCTGGGCACTCTCCGGTCACCTTCGAAGAAACCTTTGAAGGAAGTATTGGCTACGAGAACAAAGGCGACAACGGTTTTGGTTACGATTCAATTTTTGTCGTAGAAGGTGAAACCCGCCACTCTGCAGAACTCAGTCCTGACGAAAAAAATGCCATCAGCCATCGCGGTAAGGCACTTCGTCTCCTTATGAACTGGTTACGCGAAAACCAAGAGTAGGTGTTGGGAGAGTTTATGCTCTGGCAGCAACGCGCTAAGCTTTTCTTAGCCCTTACCTTCGGCGTCCACTTACTGGCCGGTTGCTCGTCTCAAGCGCCTCGGCCATCCTTCGAGCTTCAAAAAAACATCATAGCCGTCTCTAGCGAAAAGAGTACCGCTTACCTTATTTTGCAGCCTGGGCGCGCAGTCCTGATCAACAGTGGCAGCGATCCCAAGGCTTTCGAAATCATTGAGAGCTTGAAAAAACGTAATCGCTCGCCCAATCAGGTTCTTGCGGTATTCATCACAGCCGCTCATCAAGATCTCAGTGCCGGGGCTGGACAATTTAAAATGGCTCTCACCTATATTGGTGCCAAGGATTACCGCAGCCTGCGCGGGGACAAGCACCCCAAAGCTCTCCTTCCCAAGCTGCAAGCGCGGCTCAGTCCCCGCCCAATCATGCCCCACAACATTGCCGTGGTTCAGGCAGGCGATAGGATTGACGAACAAGGTTTTAAAATTGACGTGATTGAAACCCCCGGTGCTTCTAGGGGCAGCGTGATGTACCTATTCGAGGAAGTCCTTTTTACGGGCGATGGACTCTACTTGATCGAAGGAAAGCTCTCTATGCCGTCATCTTTAGGCATTGCCTCCCGCTCAGATCTTAAAAAAAGCTTATCGCGGCTGGTCCGGAGTAAATTCCATACGATAGCCGATGGTCGTGGAAATACCGGCTCTATAGGCCCGAAAGACATCGCGGCCTTCATTCAATCACTTGATTAACTTAAGGGGCCGCACTTCGACAATCACGGGGATAGGGTAACGCACGATACCCTGAGTGCCGGGAATCGCACTGCCTAATGTGCCGTAATGACCATACATGCTGAGTTGAAACTCAGGCGTTTGAAGCGATACCTGTGACTCAATCCCGCCGTCTAAATTCATCGCTCGCACGATGTTAAGTTCGGTCTCCACCAACCAACGCGCCAAATCCGCTAAGGTTACTGCGCCTTGTGTTTGAATGAAAATCAGTCTGCCCTGGGTGTCCTCAGCCAAAACACTGCGGCATGCGGCCCGGTTGGTGTCTCGAACGCGAATCTTTTGGGTATGATCAACCAGCATCATCGATTGTAAGGCATGTTGATAGCGGTCTACGATACTGTCATCGAGACTTTCCAAATCACCGATTCGTGCCCAAACTCCATTATCTATCGGACCACTTAGGAGGACGCCCATCCACTGCTTCTTTTGGTGCTTCGTCAGCCACTCACCAGACGACTTGAGCCAACCAAGGTGGTTTAAATTCTCGTCATACTGACCGGCATTAAAGACCAAGGGGGCGCCTAAATGCTTTGCCCAACCATCCGCGGTGAGTGGTTCCTCCAGCCCTTCGGACCGGTAATGATGCGGGACAAACTCAACCGGACTATCCAGGCGAATCACGAGTACGCCGCCCGGACCGCGCCGAGCAATTTGAGACGCATCTAAATAAAAAACATCGGCCGGTAGAGAAGTTAAACGAATTGCGCCATCACCTGGCGTATGATGAGCGAAATGGTTGGCCGCCATCAGTCCGGCACCAAGGGCAATAAGCACGGGCCACGCTATAACAAAAATACGTCTCATCGATTAATTACGTCACCTTTGATAAAGTCTAGAAGAGAGATACTGTGTGCTTCATATTGAAGCCTCTGCTCATCCAACGCACTGTGCGCGACTTCTATTCCCGGTTCACTCAAGTACTTTCCGCCCGTTTACAACTCATGTCCTCAACCAACTAAATATCACTTTTATCCAAATTCAAAAAGAAGCGGCGCGCCACGAACCGTCTGGCTCAAATCGTACCATCTCTTCGGCTAATAACTCCTCTTTTTCAGACCGAGTTATTTTAAAAACCGGCAAGCCCCATTCCCGCGCAACCAACACAAAATGACTCAGAGGGCTTCCTCGCGTGCAATAAATCGCCTTGGCTTCACGAACGATGGCTAAATCAGATGGCCCTAACCTATCCAAGACCACAACAGCTCCAGGAACAAGCTCTGCTTCCCCAGCTTCCATGACTCTTCCCGCATCCCCCACAAGCGCTCTCGAGAGCACCACGGCAGGGCTCTTGCTTTCTACCTCAGACAGAGATTCCAGCTCTCCACTTCCTCGCCATATAATACGACCGGGCTCCATACCTCGCCAAGGTTTCTCGCGCACCGACCGAGCTTGCAGCGCAGCCTTCATACCCTGCCAAGGACGCCGACCATGTAGCAGAACCTCGTCGCGCCTCATCTCAAAAACCGAATCACCATAAGCCCAGTGTGTTCCAAGCTGCGCCAGCAGAGTTCCCGCCAAATCATGTAAACAAAGAACAAGCAGTGATGCCCGCGTATGAAGACCTGCCGCCATCGCTTGGTCCGTATTTGTTCCCGCTTCTTTGGTGATTGTAAGCTCAGACCAAGGCAAAGAGGGCCAGTCCTCGCGCATTTGCGGGTGAAGGGTGTAGTCCCCTCTCACAAGAACTTCTGACCACGTTTTACCCAACCGATAAAGCTTCGACTCATTGTCGGGCCCCAGCAGCCCATGCAAACGCACTGCTGTTTCTTGGAAAGGAGCAAAATGTTGTTCGAGGTCTTTAAGGATAGCCTTTAGACATCTTTGTTGGTGTTTGGAGGTCGTAGCCTCGTAAGAGCGGCTAACATGCTTCTGGCACAAAGGTAGTAAGTGTTGATTCAACCAATACTCTGCGCGGCGCAGCCAAAGCACCTCGAGCTTATTGGCCCAAGATTGCTGCATGCGAATTTCCAAGCGCCCTGCCCGAAACCCTTCAAGCAAGGGGTGTGTGGCCCGGTAAAGCTGATCGCCAATCAACAAGAGCCGGCTCATCGGCACACCGACCACTCTCGTGCGAACGCCCAAGGCGCGCAGGCCCTGCTGCTGTGATCCCGACGGATAGAGCCGCTCGAGGAATAGGCTGTAGGTCACGCCGTTAACTTCACTGCATGTTTCGCTGAGGTTCGTAGCATCCAGAGCCACTTCATCCAGATTGCTTTCATGCCACTGTTTCTGTGCTCTCAGGAATCCAAAGGATGTTGTTATGTGAGCCGGACCTTCAACCTGAGTAGCCACCGGAGCCAAACTCTGACTCTTGATAACAAGCTTGGTGCTGGCCCACTCACAAAACATGGTGCACCAGAGGGAAAAAGCAAGAGCCCAAAGACCCGCACAATTGACCTCTACGCTAAAATAAACGACCACGAAAAACGCGAGAACCGGACCAATATTTAGATAAGGGTGAAACCGCCAGGGTTTTGAAATTCCTTCACGTACCCACTCAACACGGTCGCGAACCTCGCGCAGCTTGCACTCCCAAGTGTGGTGCAGGTGCCACGTAAGAGGTAAGCCAATCAGCCCAAGATAAAAAACCATTAAGGTCGAAAAACTGTTTTCGCCCCATACCGTAACTTGCTGGGCTGTTCGCCCGTAGAAATCAGGAAAACAACTTCCGAGTGCCCCCACACAGAATGTGAACACACTCACGATCAGCATTTCAAATGCATAGGGTAAATGAGGGAGGTAGAGAGCTTGACTCTTTTTGCGCCTATAAATGATGGTGAAAAATAAAGCGCCTGTCACCAAAAGAAGAAAAGCGAAAGCTTGGGTACTTGTTGAAAACAAAGAACGCAGAGCACTTGAGGTATTCACCACAAAAGCGGGTAAAGAATCACCCCTCACCACTTCCACGGCAACTAAGCCGTGCCCCATATCAACCTGGATACTCGACTGCTTATGAGGCTGCGCCAGACCGTAAGAAACCCAAGAGTTAGCAAAGCTCGGCGTGACTCGGCGTACATAATACGGCTCATGCCCAGTCTCTTGAAGGCGAAGTGCAAAGACACCTTTTTTCACAGAGCGGATGACCGTTGTCCCGTAGACTTGTCGAAGATAATGAGCCGCGCGATTAGAACGGTCTCCACCATAACAAAGAATGACATTGTACTTTTTGGAGTTCTTGTCGAAATAGGACTGCAAGTCGCGCCTGTGGGCTCCGGGAAGATTAACTGAATTCTCAATATGCCACAGGTTGAAATCATGTTTGGAGCGTACATCGATCACTTGGAGTTCATTCGAAATTGTCTCTAACAATTGTTTGAACTCTTGAGATTCAAGCGGAGCGGTTTCAGTGGTGGGTTCAGGCACGCCGCCTTCCTCAATACGATCACTGAGTTCACCTAGCCCCATCAACCCCAAGACCAAAAGAGCCACCGCATACCTTCGGTTGGCGTAGGCTCTCAAGTGTAACCACTTAAACGTCCACTCAAAATGACGCCAAAGAAACAAGAATATGGGGAAAAGAATTAAGGCAGGCGTTAACAAAGCTCCCCCTACCACCCAGACAACTTCTGGGGTGGGAAAAGCATAAGCAGGGCTGCAGAGTAAAAGACCTGTGCATACAATAAACACCGTGGTCGTTATCTGCGAATACTTATGTGCCAACCGATAAATCGCGTTACTCCCGCTCGGACCCTTTTCTTGTTTATTCATATCATTGTTCAGGTGAATCTGAAGAATAAGAAACACAATCGCTCAAGGGGCTCGACGAAGGCAGCCGGGCTGGGTAAAAGATAATATGATTTGGGCTATTCTAATCGCAGCAATGTTTGCACTGATTTACCTACCTTCCTGGTGGGCGCAAAAAGTACTTCAGGAATACAGTGCGCCGCGCATCGATATCCGTCAAAACGGGTCTGAATTTGCCGTCTCTTTGCTGCGTCATGCCAACATCGAAGGCGTCGAAGTCAAGCCAGGAGCACCTTCCCAAGATCACTACGATCCCATCGCCCGTAAGATTTCTCTAAGCCCCGCGATCCATCAAGGTCGAACACTCACAGCTGTGGTGGCGGCGGCTCACGAAGTTGGCCATGCCATCCAACATGCCCAAGGCTATTGGCTTATTGAAACCCGCACCAAACTTGTGGTGTTTGCACAAAAATTCGAGAAAGTGGGCTCAGTCATACTCATCGCAGCGCCATTTATCGGTCTTATTACCCGCAACCCAAAGGTATCCGTGGTCATGGTTACCTTTATGCTTGGCACGGTACTGGCAACCACACTGGTCCACTTGATCACGTTACCCATGGAGCTCGATGCCAGCTTCAAGCGGGCCATGCCTTACCTGGAACAAGTTGAATATCTTCACGAAAAAGACCTCGTGGGCGCGCGTAAGATACTCAAAGCCTGTGCTCTGACTTATCTAGCAGCTTCCCTGCGGTCACTCTTACATGTTGGTCGGTGGTTACAGATTCTTCGGCGCTAGCAGCGGGTGAAGGTCACAAAATCAAGCGCGTAGACATTTTTCTCGTCTGGCTCGCGGCGCTCTCTGGCTGATTCATGCCATGTTTCTTCGCCCCACTCAGGAAAGTAAGTGTCACCTTCAATGGCCGCATCAATAAACGTAAGGTACATCGTATCCGCTTTTTCGAGCGCTGCCTCATAAAGCGTTGCCCCGCCCATAATGATAGCTTCTTCACAAGGACCCGCGGCTTTGAGCGCCGCTTCCAAACTGTGAACGACTGTGCAGCCCTCGGCCACAAAATCCTTTTGCCGACTCAGAACAATGTTGAGACGCTTGGGCAGTGGCCTATTGCCCATTGAAGCCAAGGTTTTACGGCCCATGATAACGGGTTTACCAACGGTAAGGGACTTAAAATGCTTTAGATCAGCTGGTAGGTGCCAAGGCATATCGTTGTCTTTGCCGATCACACGGTCCCGGGCCATTGCGGCAATCAAACTGACTTTCATATTGCGATGGGTGCTTTGATCGTTGGGTGACACTCGTAATCTTGAACCTTGATGTCATCGTAGCTGAAGCCATCAATTTCTTTAATATCAGGATTAAGCCAAAGACGGCTTAGCTTCATGGTATCGCGTGAAAGCTGCAGCTCTGTTTGCTCTAGGTGATTTAAGTAGAGATGTGCATCACCAAAGGTATGAACAAAGTCTCCTACTTCCAGATTGCATACCTGCGCCACCATATGAGTCAGAATTGCGTAAGAGGCGATGTTAAATGGCACCCCAAGAAACACATCTGCGCTGCGCTGATAAAGCTGGCAAGATAACTTGCCGTCGGCCACATAAAACTGAAACATCACATGGCATGGGTAAAGCGCCATGCTCGGTAACTGCGCCACATTCCACGCGCTGACCAGCAGCCGGCGAGAATCGGGATTGCTCTTAATTTGGGCAATAATATCTTTGAGCTGGTCAAAGGACTCTCCACCCGGCCCTGGCCAAGAGCGCCACTGCGCACCATAAACAGGTCCAAGATCTCCCTCAGGGCTTGCCCATTCATCCCAAATGGTCACCTTATTATCATTTAAATATTTGATATTGGTGTCGCCATTGAGAAACCACAAGAGCTCATGAATAATCGAGCGAAAATGAAGCTTTTTGGTGGTCACTGCCGGAAAGCCATCCGCCAGACTGAATCGCATCTGATGGCCAAACACGCTCAGTGTACCGGTTCCCGTACGGTCCTCTTTTTTGGTACCGTTGGCTTTAATATGCTCCATCAATTCTAGATACTGCTTCATACCGCCCTCCAATTTGAGAGTCTTATAAACCAGCCCTCTGACGGATCAAACGGATTTAAGCGGCGTATGAACCATTCGCCAAACAAAGAAACTTAGGACCACAGCCACAACGGCAAGCCCCGTGGTCAAACCCCACCAAAGACCCTCAGGTCCAAAACCCAAGACGTAACACAAGGTGCATCCCACCGGCAGCCCAACCGCCCAGTGACCCACTAGATTCACTACAAAGGTTTCACGTGTTCGGGCTACGCCTCGCAGCGCTCCCGCTGTAATCGCCTGAATAGCATCGACAATTTGAAAAAATCCGGCAACCACAAGTAGGCTTGCACCCATTTCGATGACCTGGGGCTCGGGCGTAATCAAAGCAATGAGTTCGCGGGGGAAAATCCACATCACTGTCGCCGTGATGGTCATAAACCCAACGCCAAAAAGAATCCCCGCGTAGCTTGAGTAGCGTACTTTGTCTGGATCGTTTTCGCCCACCCCGCGACCAACTTGCACACTTGTGGCCATCCCAACCCCAAGGCAGGCGGAGAACGTTAGGCTGGCCAAGGTAAGTGCTGCTTGGTGAGAGGCTGTGGCCAAAGAACCAAGGCCACCCATAAGTACTTGAACCAATGCAAAAAAGCCTACTTCCGCAAGCATATGGAGCCCAATCGGCAAGCCCAAGACCCAAATCTTTTTCAAGAGGTCTTTGCGAAGCGCACGAACCGAGCCTTCTCCAGGCGGTACGGGAATTTTTTGAACGGCCCGCAACATAATCCAAGTTTGAATCACCGCCGTCACCGTACTTGCCACGCCAACACCAAACACGCCCTGGGGCTCAATACCCATGGCCGGGAGCCCCAAAGAGAGCAGACCTTCATCGCCGTAAATCAAAACCCAGTCGGCTATAAAATTGACCACGTTGGCAATAATCGACGCTTCAATAATCGGGCGCGTCACGTGGGCAGCCTGCAAATAACTTCGCGCTGCCGTAATCAAGACAATCGGAATAATCGAAGGCGAACGGGCAATCACATACTCGCGCGCCTTTTCAGCCACTTCCGGTACCACCCCGGCAAGCTCCAATGCATAGCCTAGGCCAATATAAACAAAGCAAAGAGGAACAGAGATAGCGAGACCCAGATAAAACCCCTGCCACAGTGCAACCCGAGCTTCTCTTGGCCGCTCTGCTCCAAAGGCTTGGCTGGCGACAGGGTCCAAACCAATGACGATGCCCATGCCAAATAAGCTGGTAAAGAAAAAGAGACTTGAGCCAAGCCCAGTTGCCCCGAGTTCAAGCTCACCAACTTTTCCGATCAAAACGGTGTCGACAAAGCCCGCCATATGCAGACTGATCTGAATCAGAACAATCGGGACCGCGAGCTTTAAAAGATCTCTGGAACAAGATTGAAAAGTAGAATGGCTAACGTCTGGGGTACTCACGGCTCACACGTAACGCATTTAGAGCAAGGTCGCCAGGGTGAGAATCAAACCCATTCACGCGGAGTGCGCAAAACACTTAGAAGCTTATCTTCTTCGCTGCCAGTTTCAGGCTCGTTGCAGTATTCCCAGCGCGCCGTTAGCGGGAGGCTCATCAAAATACTCTCGATACGCCCAGCGGTGCGCAGCCCGAAAGTCGTGCCTCTGTCGTACACAAGATTAAACTCAACGTAGCGCCCGCGGCGCAGCTGCTGCCAATCTTTTTGAGCCTCGGTAAACGGCATATCTTTTCGCCGTTCAACCAGCGGAATATAAGCGGGCACAATCGATGCGGCACAGGCCTCGCTAAACGCTAAACATTGCTCAGCGGGCTTATCTTTGAGGTTGTCAAAGAAGATTCCGCCAACACCGCGCGTCTCGCCCCGGTGCTTGATGTGAAAGTATCGGTCGCACCAAGCTTTGTATTC
>JABJBS010000067.1 GCA_018668695.1 Deltaproteobacteria bacterium | reverse complement strand
TTTAGCTTAAGTGACCGGGTACTTACGCCGGCTATCAACCGTTCCCGAGATGCACATCTTGCAGGAGATGAGGCGGCGGGTAAGAAGTTTGAGATGTTGCACAAATTGAGCGTTCGGATCTTCAGCTCACAGGCTTTAGCGATTCTACTTGGATTCGTGATGCTCTTGATGCACGAGAATCCTTAAGAGGCTTAAGGAATGAGCCAAGTGCTTTGCCAGGTGTCTTGTAGCCAGGTGAATTGAGCACGTTTATGTTTAGGGCGGCCTAGCTTTAGCCAGTCCATAGAAAACGCTGTAGAGCGAATCACCCCGAAGTGAGTATCTTGTAGGTCGCCTATAAAGTCGAAGCTATCTGCATCTTGAATCGATGTTTTGGGCGCTGAGTCTACACCGTAACTTGCCTGAGTATGAGCGGGGAGACGTTTCCAAGCTTCTTGAGAGGCGGCGTCTCGATGGTGGAGGGTACACGCCCCTTGAATGCGCAGTTGCTCTTTGGTCTCCGGATCCCAGAAACACCAAGCGGACTGGTGGACCTTACTCAGCTCATCCCACTTCGCAGAACGCGTATCTGTATGAAACTCCAGACAACGCTCACGGTAGCCCCGAAGGACGACGGTTCGCAGTGTGGGCAAACCTTGCGTGTCGAGGGTGGCGAGGGCAGGTGTTCGCCATGGATCTTGAGATTTCGCCGGAGCTGCCGCGAGACGCTCGATGATGTGTTCCAGGAGAGTTGCTAAAGATAAATCGTCCATCATGGTTAGATAGGGGATTCAGGAGGATAGATTCAATTGTTTTCAAGCAGTGATTTGACTTGCTCAAGGAGGCTGCTGAATTCGATGTCTAGAGATGTCATGGCGATGATGATGATGGCCCCAATCACGAAGACTATATTGAAGCGGAGATTTCTCTGAGCCTCTGTAGTGATACCCGGTCTTGAAACCGGAGTGGGTGTGTAGCTTGGGGCAGCAGGGGCAACTGGCTCAGGTTTCTGTGGTTGAGACGTGGGTGCAGGGTATTGGGGCTCGGCGGGTGTTTGTTTGGGGGCGCCGCTGCCTGCGAAACGATTCTTTTCCAGCAAAAGATTGAGCGGGGAGATCAGCTTAGTTGTTTCCAACACGCTTGGATCCTGAGGAATCCACCCTTTTTTGTTGTAGAGATCCCGTAGAAAGCGCTGCGCAGTGAAGGCGTAAACCAGATTGAGAAACCCGGGAATGAAGATTGAGAATACAAAAAAGATTACAGCATGAAGCCACGCTCGTTTAACTGCAAAGTAAAACGGCCCAAAGAGCAGTGTCCATAACCATGCTTTATCAATGGAGTGCAGCAATCCTGTTTCGGGATCCTTAAATAACGTCGCGGTGTCTGCGGTGATTGGACCTGAATTCATGGAATTTATTTCTCAGCCTTTACATCTCTCTTTAAAAATTAGGCAGGCTCACGCGTTGATAACAATTTATTGCCCAATGCATACACTATGAAGCCCGTGGCCATGCCAGGCAGCACGTCGTACATCGCTCCTGAAAAGCCCAGGCCGTAGCGCCAAATGAGCACGGCGGCGATACCAGAGAGCATCATCGCTGCTCCGACTTTACCGGAGACGTCTTTACCGAGAGCACGAACGACCAGCAGTGGTCCGAGCCCTGATGCAAGGCTTGACCAGGCTAGCACGACCAACCCGAATACGCTGCCGCCGCTTAGGGCTACTCCGAGCATTCCCAAAGTAATCCCAATGGTGACCATCTTTACCACGGTGTAGTTTTGAGCAAACTGCGGGAAGATGTCTTGGGTGAGAGCCGCTGAGCAGGAGAGAAGCTGGGAATCGGCGGTAGACATGGTGGCTGCAAAGAGCCCAGCCAACACAAGGCCAACAAGAACACTCGGCAGCAACTCTTGAGCCAGAATGGGCATGGCAAGTTCAGTGTCGAAGCCTTCTCCACCTGGAAGAATAGCCCGAGCAGCAAGGCCAACACCCACCGCAGAGGCCGCAAAGAGCACATACCATACGATGTATATCTTCCGAGCTTTGTCGGTGTTGTCTGGATTGTCGAGGGTCATGGCGCGAATCATGATGTGAGGCTGTCCCACCACACCTAGGCCGGCGGCAAGCCAGCCAAGTAGAAAGAGCCCAAGGCCCCATTCGAGGTTGTTGGGAAAGATAGCGACGAGGTTGGGATCAATGGCTTCAAGTTTACTGACCATACCGCTCCAGCCGCCGCATTCGGCCAGGGCTACGCCAAAGAGCATCACCATAGCAAAAATCATCACCACAGATTGAGCCGCATCGGTCCAGATCGAGGCTCTGATACCGCCGGCAAAGAATAGACCATCACGATGAGGGCTCCGAGAATGGCACCGACGGCGTGGTCCCAGCCAAAGAGTGCAGTGAGTGCTTTGCTACCAGCTGTGAGCTGCGCTGCCGCGTAGATGCCCAAGAAGATGAGTGTGATGAGGCCGCCAATGATGGTGACACTGCGCCCACCTGTGAGGCCTTTACCGAGGAATGAGGGTATCGTGACAGCGCCAAGCTCTTCAGAGCGACGACGCAGCTTTTCGGGCACGCCAGAGAGCCAGCCCAGGTAGTCGCCAAAGACCCAGGCGGCCATCAGCCAGACAGATGAGAAGCCTTCGGTGAACGTTGAGCCAATCAGGCCAACAAACATAAAGCCGCTGTTGTTGGTGGATACGGCCGATAGGGCCATGAACCATGGGCTCACGCTTCGGCTGGCCACCAAGTAATCTTCGGTGTTGGTCTGCTTACGGGTCGATGCATAGATACCCACTCCGAGAAAGCAGGAGAGGAAAACAATGAAGCTGATGGCAACGGTATTCATGAATCTCTCCGTGGGCGCTAGATGAGTGGCTTACCTGCCACAGAAGAGAGACCTGAGCTAGGTTTGCGCTCAGTGATGTCTCTATTTAGCTGACATCTTTAGGAACGATGACTTCAGCACCTTCGGCGAGACCGTCTTTGACTTCGATGTGGATGCCATCGGAGAGGCCCAGCTCTAAATAGCGTTTTTCCGTGGTTTCGGCCCCGGTTGGGACTTCAACAAAGGCTTTTCCATCGTCAAATTGCAGCACCCGCTCGTTGAGGGTGAGAACTTGGGTGCGGCTGTCTAAGACAATACTGGCGTTGGCGGAGTATCCAGCCCGGAGAAAGACCGCATCTTGAACTGTCACCGCGGCTCGGATTTCAAACTGAATGGCTCCGTCATTGTTGCTGGCTTTTGGGGCGATGTGCTCGAGGCTTCCGCTCAGGTTATTCTCACCCAATGCCCCAACTTTGATATCCAGGGTCATGCCTTCTTTTACTTTGCCAACATCACCTTCGTCGAGCCATCCAATGAAAACCATATCGGTCATGTCGGCGAGGGTGGCGATGGTTGTACCAGCGTTGAATGCATTGCTTTCAACTACGGATGCACCTTCTTTGGCGGGAACGTTGAGCACCATGCCGTCAATAGTGGCCCTAACTTCATTGGACGCCGCGGACGAACCGGAGGCAACGCCTTCTCGTACGAGTTGGAGATGGCTTTGGGCCGCTCTGAGCTCTTGTTGGCGGAGTTCATAAGAAAGCTTTTGAGCCGAGAACTCGCTCTCGGAAATAACTTCTTTCAGCTTACTGAAACGCTCAAACTCGCTTTTCGCGTTTTTTTCATTGAGCAAAGCGGCGCGAAGCTTGGCCTCGGCATCGTTTACCCGCACCACATCGGGTACCACTCGGATCGTAACAATGAGATCACCTTTTTTGAGGACCTGCCCGGGCTCAACGTGCACCTTTTCAACAATGCCCGAGATTTGAGGCTTTACTTCAACCTCACGCCTTGGAGTAATGCTTCCGGTGGCGACTGTCTTTTTAACGATATCGCGTATCTCGGGTTTGGTTAGCTCTACTTCGACTGGGGCTTCCACGGAATCGAGATAGAGTTTGCCTACCACACCGAAAAAACCGGTAATCAACAAGATGACAAAAAATAGAAGACCTTTGTTATTCATGGATCTACTCCATCCTTAAAGCTTCAATGGGGTTAATTTTGAGAGCGGCTCGTGCGGGCATGATGGCGGCGATAAGCCCTAGAAATACAAGAATGACTGTTGCCCAAACTGCAATATTGAGGTCAACGGACGGTGCGCGCATGATGGACGATGACTCGCCCAGGAATCCACCCGCAGCTGAGAGCACGCTGACAGCGGCAATCAGTCCAGTGACTCCCGCAATGGAGGTGAGTGCGACATTTTCTTGGACAATCATGGCGACAATGGAGGAGGGGCGTGCGCCTACAGCCCGGCGAAGGCCTATTTCTTTGGTTCGTTCTTTTACGGCAATGAGCATGATGTTGCTCACGCCCAGCACACCGGCCAAGAGAGTCATCAAGCCAACAAACCAGCTTAGTATTTCAATTGCAGAAAAGAGCGATTCGATTTTGCGAAATTCTTTTTCCGAGTTCCAGCTGCGAACACCCGACGAATCGCTGGGCGCTACATCGTGCCGGGTTTTGAGCATGGTTTTGACTCGGTCTTCGATTTTTGAAGCTGAGAACTCTGGCAATGCGGTCACCGCCAACCAGCCAATGCGATTGCCACGCTTAAAGGCCAATTGAAACGCGCTAAGTGGTACAGAAATACTGCGAAGGGCTCGCTCGGCCATGTCTCCACTTTGTTTGGGTTTGGTGACACCCACCACCAGAAAGTAAGATTCTTGAATGGCAATCAGTTTGCCAATGGCCGATTCATCGGATTCAAAAATCTCTTCAGCTACGCCTTGTCCAATCACGGCCACTTTGCGCT
This sequence comes from Deltaproteobacteria bacterium, assembly GCA_018668695.1. Taxonomy (NCBI): domain Bacteria; kingdom Pseudomonadati; phylum Myxococcota; class Myxococcia; species Deltaproteobacteria bacterium. Next base: position 7,242 of record JABJBS010000067.1, on the reverse strand, counting down.
CATCGTCCATGTCAATTTGGTTGAGGTAGCGGCCCGATACCAGGGTTTGAGGCTGCACCAGACGCATTTCCGGCACATCGCCTTTTACGCTGAAACTACCTGATTTTCCGCCATGGCGAACCGAAGCCCCACCGCGGTATCCGCCTAATTGATCTCTTGGGCAGACATACTCGATGCCCTCAATAGAGGTTTTGATGGCTTTGACATCATCACTGTTGAAGCCAATGCGCCGCCCCGGCTGAAACCCATTGTGCGGTTTGGATGTGGAGCTTCCCCAAATCCACATAGCATTGGTAGCAAGGCCTCCCATGGATTGCCCCACGCCAGTTTGGAGTCCATTTCCAACCCCAAGCATGCATATGAGCATGAATACACCCCAAAACACGCCGCAGGCGGTTAGGAAGGTCCGCAGCTTATTTTGGCTGAGTACTTGCATCACTTCATTGAAGCGGTCTGTGTCAAATTGCGCCATGACCTATTCGTCCCTCAAGGCCACAACGGGACTGACTTGGGCGGCGCGATAGGCCGGTGCAACACCAGAAAGGACACCGGCTACAACCAATACCAGGGTAGCGGCCAACACAGTACCCAAGTCAACGTTTGGGTCTCTGAAGTAGTCGGTGGCTGGCACGTGTTCTCGGATGATGTGAACCAGTCCCATGGCGGCACTAAGGCCCATGAGGCCGGAGACACCAGTAATGAGAATGGCTTCTTCTACCACCAGCAGGATGATGCTGCGGGGTGTGGCGCCCAAGGCCTTGCGTAGTCCAATTTCTTTGGTGCGCTCTTTAACGGAAATAAGCATAATATTGCCAACGCCCAAAATCCCGGCCGCCATGGTGCCAAGGCCAACCAACCACACAAAGAGTCGGATGCCTGAGAAAACGCTTGTGACGCGTTTGTAGCCCTCCATATTGTCGCGGATACGCAGGGCTGATTTATCGTCACGGGCAAAGTTGTGATGAGCGGAGAGTGATTTACGAAGAGCCGCCTTGGTGGGCGTCGTATCTTGTTGGTGCTTTTCGTCCAAGGTAAACATGATTTGCGCAACCTCTGACGTTGCTCCGGATAAGAGCTGGGCGGTGCTGATGGGAACGTATATTTTTCGCTGCTCCGAAGACCGGCCTTCGTCAATGAAGATTCCGACCACCTTGTAGTGAGTGCCGGCAAGAATGATGGTCTTACCCATGGGATCTGCATCACCAAAAAGTGGTTCAACCACGTCCGCGCCAATCACCGCTACTTTGCGAGCTTCTTGGATATCTAAGTCGTTTAAAAAACGCCCCTCGCGGACGATGCTCTCTTCTAAAAACTTGTGGTCGGGGTGGGTGGCTCGGATATCAAAGGCACCTCGCCGGTTACCATGGCTGATTTTCATGGATCGAAATCGAAAGTAGAAGCGAGAGGTGATGCGTTCTACGCCAGCGATGTCCCGGGCGATAATATCGTAGTCATCGTTGTTCAATTTGATTTTACGATTGATAGGGTGCCCATCGTGCGGCTTTTGAGTGTTGCCTCCGTAGACCCAAAGCGAATTGACGGCGTCGTCTTTAAAGTTGTGAGTCACGCCTTTGCTGACGCCATCGCCAGCGGCCAAGAGAATGACGAGCATAAAGATACCCCAGGCCACACTCAATGAGGTGAGAAGGGTGCGCAACGGGTGAGCGCTAAGTGTGGTCCACACTTCCTGAAGGGTATCTACAAAGTTCACGAGGCCGCCGTTGGCATAGGTTCACGCGGCGCTGTTGCTGTGTCTGGGACGACTTTACCATCTTTGAGCCGCACGGTGCGCTGGGTCATGGCTGCGATATCGGATTCGTGAGTGACCACCACAATGGTCAGGCCGTCGCGGTTGAGCCCGGTGAGTAGATCCATCACTTGGTAGGATGTTTCGGTATCCAAGGCGCCGGTGGGCTCATCTGCGAGCAGGACGTTGGGTTTGGCCGCCAGAGCTCTGGCAATGGCGACGCGTTGCTGTTGCCCGCCGGAAAGTTGAGTCGGGCGATGCGCTTCCCAAGGTCCTAGCCCCACTTGTTCGAGGTTGTCCTTGGCAATTTGGAGGCGCTTCTTGCGGGGAATGCCTTGGTAATAAAGCGGGAGGGCTACATTTTCCAACGCCGTTTTAAAAGGCAGGAGATTGAAGGACTGAAAAACAAATCCGATATGACGGTTACGAAGTCCCGCGGCGTGGGTTTGCGAGAGGTTGCTCATGTTTTCGCCGGCCAGCGTGTATTCACCTGAATCAAAAGCGTCCAATAAACCCAAGATATTGAGAAGCGTTGATTTACCAGAGCCTGAGGAGCCCATGATGGAGACCATCTCTCCGGTTTCAACACTCATGGAGACATCTTTGAGCACGTGCATGGTCGAGGCATTGTCGCCGCTACCGAGGTGATAGGACTTATTGATGTTGTGGAGGTGAATCATGGTGCTTCGCCTTCCGCGGGCCAGCGTCCCATGGCTTGCAGTAAAGCGAGCTCGGCCAAGCGAACTTCCAGCTTACGCCCTACAAGATTGGACTGCGCCGAGAAGGTATTGGCGATGGCGTCCACGCGTTCCAGTGCGGTAGCTAGGCCATGCTCAAACATCGCTGCGGTTTGTTGACCATTTTTCTCGGCCAAGGCGGCTTGAACCGTAGCTTGCTGAACTTCGGCGAGGCTCGCCTCTAACCTTTTCTTGGCCACTTCCACTTCGTGGGAAATCACGCGGGTGAGTTTACTCACCAAGAGACGCGCTGTTTGTACTTCGGCTTCCAGCCGGTCATCTTCTGCCATCCGGTACCCACCGGAATAGAGGCTCCAGCGCATGTTGAGACCCACTGTCCACTGAACATCTCTATCGACCACACCGTCGTTTCTTTTTGATACAGTGGCTCCAGCACTGATGGAAGGTAAGTAACCCGCGAGGTTTTGGCGGATGGCCATGGAGGAGGTGTCCACAATCAGCTTGGCTTGCCTAAGGTCGAGACGGCCTTCGAGTGCCTGGTTTGCCAGCTCTTCATTCTTCCAGTTGAAATCGATGAGGGATTTTCCTGGGGCTTGAAGTTTGGGGCCATCCTTTGAAGCATTGGGCAGGACCAGCAGCTGGGTGAGATTGAGTCCTTCCAGAGTTACATCGCGGTTGGATGAAATCTGGGTGGACTCAGCGGATGCTTTTTCCAATTGAGCGCGCGTCACATCACTGGCGCGTCCAACACCGGCTTTAAATCGCTGCTCTGCTTGAGTCACGGTGAGACCAGCTACTTCCAGCCGATTGCCTGCGGCGACCTTCACTTGCTCCGTCGCGAGGACTGTGAGGAATTGCCTAGCCACTGCAAACGCGAGTTGCCTTCGAGTCTCTTGGGTGGCGAAGTTCTGGGCTTGGGTGCGGTCAGGGGCGGAGAGGTAATCGGCGAGCGCGCTTAGGTTCACGAGGTCGATGGTCAGGTCGGCCGAACCACTGGTGATGGTCTTGCTTTCAGAGTCAACGGTTCCGAGGTCGGCTACTTCGCTGGTGGTGGCTGGTAGATAAATGACCGATGCGCTCGCACTAAGCTGAGGAAAGAGCCGCGCAAGGACTTGCCGTTCTCGAGCTTCAGCTTGCTTGAGCCGAAGCAGGGCAATTTCGGAATCTTCATGGTTTGCCAGTGCCTGCTTCACCGCGTCTGAGAGGGATAGCGGGCTCTGCGCTGAGGCGGAAACCGGCACTACAAGGCAGATGAGCAGCCCGACCAGGAGGCGTAACTTGGATGATGTAAGAAGCGAGAACGTCGTTGCTTGAGCCATGAGCACTTTTTCTTCAAATGGGGTCCAGAATTGGACGGATTCTGAATCACACAGTGAAGTCGTTTACAGGCCAGAGGCTTGTTTTTCAATGGGAAAGCTCGGCATTTCGGCGAGCGCAGCCAACACTCACCCGAGCATCGTCCTTGTCTGCCACCAGATTTTGGGAGCAAGCCCCGACTGGAGCGGGGAGCGTTGATTAAAATGTCAATTAATACAGCTGCTTAGGTTTATTTGGGATTCGGGGTTTTCTGCCCAGCGCGATAACTCGGCCATCAGTCCTTTACTCAAGTCTACAAGAGTACAATGGCTCAACGAGAGCGTAGTTGCTTTCTCCATGGATGCATCAACCTTGAGCACAGGCAAAAATTGGAGTGTGGATGATTGACTCTTGGTTCAGGAGAAGAGCCAAGGTAAAGATTCCTTCAAGATGACGAACGCGCCTGTGAACCTCCCCATTGATAGTCTAGAGCCCCAGCTTAAGGAGCGGCTCAAGACACACGTCGAACCTACGGTGGTGGTGGCTCCCACGGGCAGTGGTAAATCCACCCGTTTGCCGGGCTGGATGGCGGAGGCTCTTCAGGGCAAGGTGCTGATTGTAGAGCCTAGGCGGGTGGCGTGCCGCTCCCTGGCGAAATTCTTGGCGGGTCAACGCAATGAAGAGTTGGGCCAGTCGGTGGGGTATCGCGTTCGTTTTGAAGACCACTCAAGCGAAAAGACTCAGCTCCTATTTGTTACTCCCGGCGTTGCCCTGCGTATGATGGCTTCCAAGGCCATCGAAGACTATGCGGGGGTGATGCTCGATGAGTTTCATGAGCGAAGCTGGGAGACAGATCTCATCTTGGCCCTCATGGTGGAACGGTTTTCTAAGATACGGTGGCTTATCACTTCAGCAACCATCGATGCGGAAACATTGGCCAGCCGATATCAAGCAAAAGTGATGCACTCACTGGGCCGAACTTTCCCCGTAAGTCTTCACCATTTGGAGTCGCGCCCGAGCCCCAGCTTAGATGACCTAGCCGAGACGGTGTTCCAAGTGGTTGGAGATATCTTGAAGTTGGAGGGTTCTCAGGCAGGGGAGCGTTATACGCCACCGGTTGCGAATCTCGAAGACTCCGACTCTGGAAATCAAGGTCGCGATATTCTCGTTTTCCTTCCCGGTAAAGGCGAAATCGGGGCGTGCAGGAATGCCTGCTTGCCCCTTCAGAAAAAATATTCCGATTTTGAGATTGTGATTGTTCACGGCGGGGTCCCCACCGGTGAACTGAACGCTGCTTTTCAGGCCTCAAACCGGGGCAGGCGAAGACTCTATCTTTCCACCAATGTGGCGGAGACATCGGTGACCCTCCCGGGGGTTGGATGGGTGGTGGACTCTGGTTTGGTACGGATGCGGATTCATCGCGGAGGACGGACGGTTTTGGCCTTAGTGTCTACTTCCATGGCCTCCATGGAGCAGCGGCGTGGCCGAGCGGGAAGATTGAGGCCGGGTCGCTGTATTCGCCTCTTCTCGAAGCGCTATTCGCCCGATCCCCATCCAGCACCGGAGATGGAACGCATGGAGCTGGACGAGGTGATTCTTCGCGCGGCCTCGGTAGGTCTTGTGGGGAATGCTTTTCGTGACGGTGCTTTCCCCGCAAGCTTGAAAGAGTTTGCTTATGAGCGTGCCATGGGCCGGCTTCTGGAGATCCGGTTATTGGATGAAGCGGGGAGCATGACTGAGCTTGGGCAGGCCATCGCTAAGCTACCGGTTTCCATTGATGAAGCGCGTGTCCTCGTGGATGCGCCAAAGAAGCTCCGAGGTACCCTTTGCGACTTGGTAGCTTTGATGGGACGGGGGGACCGATTGCTTCTTCCTATGCAAAGTATCCGGGGGGAAGAGAAGCGAGAAGATGTGATGGAGGCTCGTAAAGAGCTCTTGATGAATTGCCGGCACGAGGTCGACACGCTCTTGCTCTTACTTCACGAAGGCCAAAGCCAGCGTCACCACTTGAATAATACGGCACTTAAAGACACGCGGAAATTGAGCGGCCTTTTACGGAAACTCTTCCAACTTTCTTCCAAGGGTGACCTTGATATTTCTGCCGGTCATTTGGCGCAGGTGAGTCGACATCTTCTTCGGCGGGTACCGGAATGGGTATTCGTGTTGCGAAAGCGCGTGGAAGGGAAGGCTCCACCTCGGAAAAAATCGAGATCTATGGGTGAGCCCTGGGGGAACGGCGGGGAGGAAATTCTCCTTGAAAGTTTTACCCCACCTTTTATGAAGGAACCCACCAAAGAGGTGAAAGCCGGAATTGTCTTGTCGCAAATGTGGTTGGGGACAAACCGGGGAATTCAAGTGAGCGGGGTGGGCCGGATGCTTTTGCCCTGTCCCCTTAAAATGTTGGTGGAGGAGGATTTTGGGGAATTGGAAGTGACGGAGGCACGGCTCCCCAAAGGTGGGGGTCAAAGCTCGGCTCAGAAGGAAGGTTTCCTGGTTTCTTTGGATAAATGGCCTCGCTTAAACGTCATTACCGCCAATCAACGTCGGACCTATGCTGGGCGTGTTTTGGATTCGTCGAGCGCGGCACTCAAAGGCCGACCTCTTCGCATGGCCTTGGCGGAGATGGTGGCCCATGGGCGATGGGCGCCGGACTTGGGGCTGTGGTTGGCTTCTGAGTTAAGGGCTTGGTTTATGAGCCATCATTGGGGGCAAGAACTCGGTTATGAGACCATGGGTGATGCATTGCCCACGCCGCCCAATCTTTTGCCCCTCGAAGAAAATAATCGGAGTCGCGCGGTAAAATCCGAGTATTTGGGTGTGCAAGACTATTTGTTGGCGAAGCTGCAGGCGTTAGGTTTCGAAGGTGTTTCAGATTGGGAATTGATGGGTGCCGATGACCTAAAGGCACCCCTGGATGGACTCTTTCATAAAAAGGAAGCTATTCTGAAGGATTTCCCCGTACGGTGGCAACACCAGGGTGCTTGCTATCGCACTGTCGTTTACGCAAACCAGCGTTCGGTGACTTTAGAGCCGATGAATCAGAATGCATCTAAGGGAAAAGAACCAGCGGGCGGGTTGGTTCCGAGGTTTCGGGGATTTTCGGTCTACTATCAAAAGGCCGACCGGAATATTAAAATTCGCTGATTGAAGGTGAGGGGTTCGCAAGAATTTGTAGAATGCCCGTTGAAGCTAGCTAAACCTTCAGCCCAATCGGGCAACTCACGCCCATGCCACCAATGCCGCAATAACCAGTCGGATTCTTATGCAAGTATTGCTGATGGCTGTCCATTAAGCTCCGTGATTCTAAGTCCTTAGCCCTCATGGCTATGAACCAATGCATCATCACCCGTCCGAGCCTTTCTTCGGCCCACCCATTCTGCGACAGCATTGAGACCCATAAGGGCTCTATGGTCCATCATGGACATGGAAAAGGGCAAGTCTTTATAGGGTGTGAACCCGTCGAGGGTTGCATCCATACCAATGTGGTAGGACATACCGGCT